>DATCIV010000198.1:0-14183 GCA_036507575.1 Candidatus Bipolaricaulota bacterium
CTCCCCCAGCGACGTGCTCGAGGAGTACACGCGCCTCGCCTACCAGGTGGAAGACGGTCGGGAGGTCGTGCGTCTGGCGCTGTCCGAGGTGGAGCTGCTGGACTTTCCCGAGGTGGGGACGCTGGAGGCGTTCAACACCGACGGCCTGCGCTCGCTTAGAAAAACCCTGCGCGCGCCGTCCATGAAGGAGAAGACGATGCGCTATCCCGGCCACGCCAACCTGATGCGCGTTTTCAGGGAGAGCGGCTTCTTCAGTCCGGAGCCGGTCCAGCTCCAGGGTCAAGCCGTCAGCCCGCTTGCCCTCACCTCGAAACTGCTTGCGCAGCAATGGCAGCTCAAGGAGGGTGAAGAGGATTTGACCGTGATGCGGGTCGCCCTCGAAGGGCGCAAGAAAGATCAACGCTATCGCTACAGCTACGACCTGCTGGACCGCTACGATGCCGCCACGGGCACCACCTCGATGGCGCGCACCACCGGCTACACCTGCTCGATTGTGGCGCGACAGCTGGCGAAGGGACTGTGGACGCAAAAAGGGATCTGCCCGCCGGAGTTCCTGGGCCGGGACCCCGCTTGCTTCGAGCACCTGATGGCCGAGTACGCCAAGCGCAACATCCGGGTGAAGGAAACGGTCACACCGCTGTAATACTCATTCAGGTCATGGCTGTTGTAGGGGCTCCATTCATGGATGCCCACGGGCGCGATGAATCGCGCCCCTACTAGAGGCACGATTAACTCATATAACCTGCTCCCGCGCCAAGCGTTCCGTGTAGTGTTCACAACATTCCATGGAATAGTCATCGTGCTAGAATCGGTATAAGTTACATTGAGAGTTATCACCAAAAAGCCAACCATAAGGAGGTTGTCCATGAAAAGGCTTGGGGCTAAGCGCCTTTTTCTGCTCAGTTCGTTGTTGCTGCTCCTCGTGTCCGTGGGTACGTACGCCGTGGATAGCGACAGTGGGGGAGGCGACGTAACCGTGAACGTGGGGGAAACGGTCGTGATGACGGTCAGCGCACCGCAGAACTTCACCGCCATTACTGAAGCCGACATCTCGGCGGGGACGCTGGTCAACACCGGCGCTTTCACCATCACGGTGGACGCGATCACGAACTTCACGGTGGACGCCCAGCTCACCACGACGGCTACCACTTCACTTACGGCGGCAGACCCCGCAGGGGAAAGCCTGCTGTTGGCGGCTTCGGCAAGCGGAGCCGGAGGGACGAGCGCGGTGTCGGCCACAGCCTTTGGCAACACGCTGCCGGCCACCATCAACCTGGATGCCGCATTCTCCAACCAGAACAACGCGGACGGGACGGGCGAAAGCTCGACGATTGACTTAACCTTGGACATGGACAAGCTGGGGGACCGCGAGCAGGCCGAAACGCTCACCTACACCCTGAGCTTCATCGTCACCGAACAGTAATTCAAATGTGAGGAAACAAGGTCCGGGAGGGGCTGACGTTTTGCCCCTCCCCATGATCTTCAGTCGATGAGAAACCCGTGGAAGCGCGCCGCCACGCTGGCCTTTGGAGCACTCTGGGCCTGGGTTTGGCTGCTGTGGGCGCAAAACGTGACCATCACGGTCACCGGGGTCAACAACAGCCTGAGCGTCACGGCGGCCGCGATCCAAGCCGGAACCCTTGCCGCCACGCGCGCATTCGACGTCAGCATCGACGCCACGGCGAATTTCTCCGTTTCAGCGCAACTGGACAGCATCCTGGTCAACGGCATGTCGTCCTCGATTCCGGCTGCGGCCTTGTCCGCAACCGCCAACGCCTCAGGCGCCGCAGGCACCACGGACGTGACCATCAACCCCTTTTCGGGGTTTGGGGCCGCGCAGGACATCAGCGGCGCGTTTTCAGGCTTGGCCGGGGCATCCAACGAAACGTCGCGCTTGGACGTGCAGCTCAACTTGGCTCAGTTGGGCAATCGCGCTCAAGGGGATACGCTGAGCTTCAATTTAACCTTCATCGTAACGGAGCAGCCATAACGGGGGCCGAGTGATGATTGACCAGAGAGGTTCTATGCGCCTTGTGAAAAGCTGCGGCGCCTTCGCGCTGCTGGTGGTGGCACTCATCGGGTTGACCTCGGCGGCCAAGGTGGCCGTCTCGCCGCTTGGCATTGATTTCGACCTCCTCCCCGGAGCGACCCACTTTGGCTCGTTTACCGTAAAAAACACCGGCGAAGACGCTCAGGACATCACGGTCACCCTGAACGATTACGACAAAGCCGTCACCGGGGAGAACCGCTATTACCCGGCGGGCACGTTGGCGTATTCCCTGGCGCCCTTTGTGACCTTCTCGCCAGCCACCTTTCGGCTGGAACCCGGCAGGGTCCAGGAAGTGTCTTTCAAGGCGTCCCTACCCGAGGAGGCCGTCGGCCCTCACTGGATGATGTTCTTCGTGCAAGAGTCCACTCCGACGGCCTCGACCACAACCGAAGTAGAGGGACAGGAGGGCGGGTTTGCCTTCAACGTGAACGTCGTCTTCGGCGTCCAAGTCCGCCAGACGGACCCCAGCCACAGGGTGGTGGACGGCCGCGTGACCCGCATCCGCGTGGAAACGTTGGAGGGAGGCGGCTGGGCGATTCGGCTCGCCTTTGAGAACACGGGCACGACCTTCCTGCTGCCCAAGGGCCGGGTCGAGGTGAGGGACAGGACCGGCAAGACGGCGGCCACCATTCCCATCGAGGAGTTTCGCATCCTGCCCGGCGCGACCAGGGAACTCACCGTTCTTTTGGAAGAACCGCTGTCCCCCGGTCAATACATCGCGCTGGGCATCATCGACTTCGGCGCGGAGTTCCTGGTGGCAGGGCAAGCCGGCTTTGAGGTTAAAGCGCCGTAACCCGGCAGGGCTTGACGCTCCCTGCGGTCGGCTATAATGAAACGATGAGGGAACAGGGCTTGGGGGTTTTTCGTTTATCCGTCATCTGCATTTGCTCATGTTGGCTGAGCGTTTTTCCTGCATTGGCCCAAAACTTCACCGTTGAACTGACCACCCTGCCGCCGCTGCTTGCAAGGCCGGGGGAGTTCGTCACCGTCGTGTTTGAGATCGCAAACCGCAGCCCGCTGCCGGACACCTTCCAATTAGAGCTCTCTTTGCCGGAGGGGTTTTCATTGATTGATGCCCTCTCTTCAATCGCCCTCCCGTCGCAGGCCAAGGAGCTCGTGTTTGCAACGGTGATCGTTCCCCAGGACGCCGCAGCGGGCGACTATTCCTTGACGTTGACGACGACGTCAAACGCCCACCCCGCAGCCGGCGTGTCCACCACCGCCGTCATTCGCGTGCTTGAAACAGCCAGCTTGTCCCTCAAGCCGCTGGAGGGGCAAACCGCAGTGGGGGGGCGCATCGCGCTGAGGTTCGCCTTGACCAACCGGGGGAACGCCGCCGTCGCGATCGCCCTCCAAGCAACCTCCCACAGCGGATTTTCGGTTGAGGTGTCACCCCAGCGGGTCACCCTAAACGCAGGGGAGCAGACCGAGGTCACGGTGTTGATTCAAATCCCCCCGCAAAGCGGAACCCGGCAAACGCAGGACTCCATCACGGTCACGGCGACATCCACTGCCTTTCCCAACGTCTCCGTGCAAGCCAGCGCCACCCTCACATTGCTGCCGCCTCCTGCGGAGCAGGTGGGCACCACCCTCGTTTGGAAAATGCCCTCTCAAGAGGCGCTCTCCTTCTCCGTCTCCTCCCAAGGGGATGATGTCAGGGAATTCTCCGCCCTCTCCAGTTTCAGGGGAGGCGGTTTTTTCGCGGAAAGCCACCGCCTCAGCAGCCGCCTCGACGTGGACGAGGACTTTGCGGTGAGGGCCGTCCTGCTTGAGCTGGATGCTCCCCTGATCAGGGTCAGCGTGGGGGACGTCTCGGCCGCCTTCGGCGAATTCACCGGCGTCGCAGGCCGGGGAGGACTACTGGCGCTACGAGCTATCGCGCTGCCGGCGCAATCGCAGTTGACGCTGGTCGGCGTTCCCATGCAGGGGGCGGCTTCCTGGGGCGGCGGCGTCGCCATCTCCACCGCCGATCTGGGCATCGGCGTCAGCGTGGTTTCCGAGCTTGCTCAGGGGCAAGAGCGCACGATCGGCGCCCTGCGCCTGCAAGGACAATTCCAACGCAGCGCAAGCGCATCGGCGCAAGTTGCCCTCAGTCACCTGGCGGGCTTGTGGGATCGAGCCTTTCAGCTGGCCGGCGGGTTTACCGTGATGCCGCTCAACCTGGGTCTGACGTTCATGGAGCTGGGCCCCGACTTTTCCGGCGCCGACCTGGATCAGCAGAAACTGGAGTTGACCCAAGCGCTTGCACTAGAAAACCTTTCGATTCAATCCTCGCTCGGCTTTGGCCGCAGCTACTCCAGCGCAGACCCTTTGACGCCAACCCGGGCGTCCAACCAGGCGCGCCTTGTGTTTCGCGCCTTCCCTGGAACGGCGTTCCCTTCCATCTTCGCCTCGATCAGCTATCAATCCCAACGGGAGGTTCCAGGGCCGCCCAGCGCAACGACCCAGAAGTTCTCGGGCCTGCTGAGCGTGCGCCAACCGTTGGACGTGGCCTCCGTTGCCTTGTCCGCGCGCCTTGACAGGGCGCTCGACCGTCTGGCAAACACGGATGAGGGGAGCCTTGAGATCAGCTCGCTGTTGGGGTGGAGCGCGGGAGGTTTTTCAAGGTCCATCGAGTTGGGCGTGCAATGGACCTTGGACCCTGCCGCCGGGCTCATCACCGACCAGGTCTTCAAAGTGACCACCGCGTTGAGCCTGAGAACTCCCGGCGGCACCCTGTCCGCCCGCATGGCGGCTGTTGGTCCAAAGGCCGAGGTGCTCGCGTCATGGGTGGGCAAGGTGGAAGCAACTCAATTTGCGTTGTCCGCGGGCATGACGTTCGTCGAGGGAAAACCGACCGACGTGCGGGCAAGCGCCAGCATCGGTCAGCAATTCGACTTGCCCATCCCCTTCGTCATCGTCAAAGGCCAGATCGAGGGCTTCATCTTTGCGGACGCCAATCAAAACGGACGACCGGACGCAGGAGAAGGGTTGGCCGACGTCGTGTTGGCCAGCGGCGGCGCCCGGGCGGTCTCCAACGCGCAGGGGTTCTTCAGGTTTCCACCCTTTGCGCCGGGCAGCTACGCGCTCAGCGCGGAACGGTTGCCCGCAGCGTTGGTCCCCGCCGGGGAACTTCCACAAGCGGTCGGGGTGGAAGCCGGTCAAAGGGTCCGCATCCACCTCCCGCTCAGGCGAATCAGCGTCCTGGATGGCCTCGTCTTTCACGATCGAAACCAGAACGCAAACCCGGATGAAGCGGAGGAAGGGATCGCCAACGTTCAGGTCAACCTGCTTTCCGCGCAGGGGAAGGTCATCGCTCAAGTGCGTTCCACCGCCAACGGGCGCTTCAGCTTTGTGGACGTTGCTGCGGGCGCCTATCGGGTGGTCCTGAACCAAAGCACGTTGCCGCCCCGCTTTGCGCTCACCACGCCAGCCGAGCTGTCCGTCACTCTCGCACCGCAAGAAACGCCGGGCGTGCGCTTTGGCGTGGTGGAGAGCCCGCCCGAGATCCGCATCACGTTTGCCGAACCCGCAGCGGAGTTCACCTTCGCCCCCGCACAGCCGCGGGTGGGGGACGTGGTGACGTTTGACGCCTCCAATTCAAGCGATCCCGACGGCCAGATCGTGACCTATAGCTGGGATTTTGACGCGGACGGGGTCAGCGACGCGCAGGGCGTCGTGGTGGAACACGCTTTTGCACAAGCCGGACCAGCGTCGGTGACGCTGACGGCCACCGACAACGATGGAAACGTTGATCAAGCGACGAAGACCCTCGACGTTCGTTAGGCCACACCCTGCGCCCGGTGGCAATCCGGGCAACAGCCGTAGAATTCAACGAGATGGCCTTCGATGCGATACCCCAGCCGTTTCGAAAGGGCTTTCGCCAGCTTCTCCAGATCGCAATCCTCAAACTCCACGGTCTGGTGGCACGTGCGGCAGATCACGTGGTGGTGGTGCACGTCGCACAGCACATAGGTGCTCGCCGCCCGGCCCAGGCTCGATACCTGCACCAGCCCCAAGCGCGTCAGCAGCTCCAAGGTGCGGTAAACCGACGCCCGGCCCACGCCGGGCGCGCGCCGGCCCACGGCGTGGACCACTTGAGGGGCGGTCAGATGCGCGCGCTCCCTGGCGAGCGCCTCAATCACGGCGCGGCGCGCGGGCGTCAGCTTGAAACCCGCCCTCTCCAGTTTTGCGGACGATCGCACGACCAGCGCTTTGCTCATGATCGCTCTCCCTTGTAACCGCTGCGTCTGAGGCTTTGCAACCATGGTCTGATTCTGCGCGGCGCGAACAGCAGAACCAGTAGAAAAACCCCGGTGCACACCAGCACGATCGAGGCCCCCGAGGCCAGGCTGAAGTAATAGGACAGGTACAGCCCCACGGCGCCGCAGGAGCCCCCAATCAGCGCGGCAAGCGCCATCATCGCCGGCAGGCGCCGGGTCAACAGCGAGGCAGTGGCGGCAGGCGTCACCAGCATCGCCACCATCAGCGCCACGCCCACCGTTTGCAGCGAGACGACCACGGCCACCGCGATCAGCACCAGCATCAAATAGTTCAACAGCCGCATCGGCAACCGCAGGGTGTAGCCCAGCGTCGCATCGAACGACAGCACCAAGAACTCCTTGTAGAATGCAAAGATCAACAACAGGATCAGGCCGCCAAACAGCGCCATCAGCCACAAATCGCCGCTGGAAACCCCCAGCACGTTGCCGAACAGGAAGTGGGCCAGATCCACCGCGTAGCTGCGCGCCGTGGAGATCAAGGCCACCCCCAGGGCGAACATCCCCGCAAACACGATGCCGATGACGGTGTCCTCCTTCAGCTTCGCCCCCTTGCTGATCGCGCCGATCCCCAGGGCCGTGCCGATGCCGGTGAGCAGGCCCCACCAAAACAGCGCACCCCGCGCCGCGCCGCTGACCAAATAACCCACCGCCACGCCGGGCAGGAGCGAGTGGGCCAGCGCGTCGCCGAAAAACGCCATCCCGCGCAGCACCACGTACGAGCCCACCACCGCGCAGACCGTGCCTACCATGAATGCGGCCAGCAGGCCCCGGACCATGAAGCTGTAACTCAACGGAGCCAGAATCCAATCCAAAACGTCGGTCACGATCGCTCCTTGTCGTCCTGGCGCCCAAGGCGCTCGAGCGAACCCCCGTAGGCTGCGGCCAAGCGGGCCTGAGTGAACACCTCTTCAGGCGGTCCGAACCCGAACACACGCCGGTTGAGCAGCATCACGCGGTCGAAGCGGCGCGCGGCCAGATCCAGGTCGTGCGTGGCCACCATCACGGTCACGCCGCGCCCGCGCAACACGTCCATCACGTCCAGGATGTCGCCCTGCGAGCGCACGTCCAGGCCGGTGAGCGGCTCGTCCATCAGCATCAGTTCGGCCTCCTGGGCAAGCGCCCGCGCGATCATCATGCGTTGCTGCTGGCCGCCGGACAGCTGAGCGATCTGGCGCTTGGCCAAATCGGCAATGCTCAAGGCTTCCAGGCAGCTGCGCACGAAGTCCCAATCCACCCGGCCCGGATAGCGCAACAGCCCCAGTTTGCCCACCCGCCCCATCATCACCACGTCCGTCACGTTGACCGGGAAGGTCCAGTCCACCTGCGTGCGTTGCGGGACGTAGGCGATGCACAGGTGCCGGCCGGGCCGGTGCCCATAGATGTGGATGTCCCCGCGCGAGGGCGCCAAGATGCCGGCGATGACCTGGAACAGCGTGCTCTTGCCCGCCCCGTTGGGCCCCACCACGGCGACGCGCTCGCCGGTCTTCAGCTGAAAGGACAGGCCCTCAAGGGCGGCGTTTGCGTCGTAGTTCAGGCACACCTCAGCCAGCTTGAGAATCGGGGCATTGACGTCGTGGGGCACGTTCTTGGGATGCAGGTGTTTCGGCGCCATGATCGTATTTCCCTTCGCTGCGGGCTCACTTGAGCGCGCCCACGACGGCGTTGACATTGTACTTCATGAAATTGAGGTACGTATCCCCCGGTTCGCCTGAAGCGCCGAGTGAATCGCTGTAGACGAACACCAGCTGCGTGCCGGTGTCGTCTGCCACCTGCTGAGCCAGGCTGGGATTCACCGTGTTGCCCACGAAGATCGCCTTGGCGCCCAAGCCGCGGATGGCGTCCTCCAGCGCCGCCAGCTCGCGGGCGGAGGGCTCGGACACCGTGCTGATGCTGGGGATCACGGCGCCCACCAGCTCGAACCCGTAATGATCGGCGAAATACCCGAACGTGTCGTGGTCGGTCACCAATTTGCGGTTCTCCGCAGGGATTTCAGCCACACGCTGTTGGGTCCACGTATCCAACTGCCCCAGATAGCGGCGATAGAGATCGGCGTTGGCTTGATACAGCTCGGCGTGGGCAGGATCGGCCGCGCTCAGCGCGGCTTGGATGTTTTGCGTCCACACCATTACGTTGAGCGGGTTTTGAAACACGTGGGGATCGAATTGATCTTCGGGGTCGTGTTCCCCTTCGGCCAGAATGTCGACGAACTTGAGCGGCGTAATGCCGTCGGACACGGTCACCACCTCGACCTCGTCCGCAAGCCCTTCAAGCGCGGAGACCAGGCTTTCCTCGAAGTTGAACCCGTTGATGAAGGTCACGTCCGACCCGCTGATGGCGGCGATGTCCCGGGGGACGGGCTCATAGCTGTGCGGGTCGGCGTTGGGCGGGAGCAGCACGGTCAGCTCGATCAGGTCTTCTGCAATCTGGCGCACGACGTCGCCGATGATGGTGGTGGTCGCCACCACCTGGAGTTTTGTCCCCGCTTGCGCTGTGGCGGGCTCGGCGCTGAAGGCGCTCGACAAAACGCCCATGATCAACAGCCAACGCCCGCAACCCGCGAAGAATCTTGAAAATGTCACCATACCCTCCTGGTTGAGAATAAATCTCATTGAGATGTCGTCTCATTATAGCCGACGAGGTGGGCTTGTCAAATGGGAAAGGAGCAATGTGAAATACTGACCAACGATAGCGGAGGCGTTAAGTTTAGCTTCCTATTGCCGTTACGCCGTCATTCCCGCCCCCGATCGCGGTCGAGGGCAGGCTTCAGCGGAAATCCAGATGTGGTAAAGACCTTCTGGATTCCGGCTCGCGCTGGCGCGCGTCCGGAATGACAACCAATAATGTCTTTTTGACGCCACCAGCAGCAGGGGCGCGTCCGTTGCCCCTGCTGTTGGTATGAGTGTTTGAATGGTTTAGGGCTTATTCTTTGGGGCGGATCAACTTGAAGGAATAGCGCTTCTTGCCGCGATCCTCGTCGATCTTGGTCAGTTCCACGTGGACGCGATCGCCCTCGTGCACCACGTCCGTAACGTTCTTGACGTACTCCTCGGAGAGGGCCGAGATGTGGATCAATCCATCCAGGCCGTTGTCCGTGGCGACGAACGCCCCGTACTCCTTGATGGTCTTGACCACCGCCGGGAAGGTGTCTCCCAGCTTCACCGGCGCCGGCGGAGCCGACGCAGGAGCGCCGTCCTGCACGGGCCGCAGGTTGAGGCGGCCCATGTCGTCCACCTCGGAGACCTCCACCTCGAACTCGTCGCCCACCTTGATCTCGGAAGGGCCGCGGCCCCGGCCCAATTCCTCTTTGCGGATCAGGCCCTTGCTGCCGCCCTTGAACTCCACGAACACCCCGTACCGCTCCACGCGCGCCACCTTGCCGTGGTAGCGCTTGCCCACCTCCACTTCCTCGGTGAGCTCCTGGATGCGGCGCTTGGCCTCGACGATGCCGGCCGGGTCGGTGCCCGCGATCTTGACCAAGCCTTCCTCCGAGATGTCGATCTTGGTCTCGGTGTCGGCTTGCAGGTCGCGGATGACCTTGCCGCTGGGGCCGATGACGGTGCCGATCTTCTCCGGGTCGATGGTGATCATCTCCAGGCGCGGCGCGTAGGGAGAAAGCTCCGCGCGGGGCTTGTCAATGGTGGCCTCCATCGCGTCCAGGATTTGCAGCCGCGCCTTGCGCGCCTGGGCCATCGCCTCGCGCATCAGCTCCGGTGAGATGCCCGTGACCTTGACGTCCAACTGAAAGGCCGTCAGCCCGTCGCGCGTGCCGGCCACCTTGAAGTCCATGTCGCCGCAGTGGTCCTCATAGCCGGCGATGTCGGTGAGGATCACGTAATTGTCGCCCTCTTCGATCAGGCCCATGGCGATGCCGGCCACGGGTTTCTTGATGGGCACCCCGGCGTCCATGAGTGACAGGATGCCGCTGCACACCGTGGCCATCGAGCTTGAGCCGTTGGATTCCAAGATCTCGGACACCAGGCGGATGCTGTAGGGGAATTCCTCTTCCTTGGGCAACACGGCAAGGAGCGCGTTGGCGGCCAGGTTTCCGTGGCCGATCTCGCGGCGCTTAGGCGCGCCGATGCGGCCCACCTCGCCCACGCTCCACGGCGGGAAGTTGTAGTGCAGCATGAAGCGCTTGCGCCCTTCCTCCAGCATCAGGTCTATGATCTGCTCGTCGTCGCGGGTGGTGCCCAGCGTGCAGATGCCCAGGCTCTGGGTTTCCCCGCGTTGAAACAAGGCCGAGCCGTGGGTGCGCGGCAGCAGGCCCACCTGGCATTGGATGGAGCGCAGCTCATCCGGCTTGCGCCCGTCGTAGCGCACCTTGGTCGCCACGGTGGAGCTGCGCACGAAGGCCTCTTCGATCTTGGTGAACACCTTTTCGGCTTTGGCCGACAGCGCTTCGCTTTGCTCCTCGCTCAGGTCCGCGCCCTGCGACTCCAGGTAGCTGACGATCACCGAGGTGCGAATGCCGTCCACCAAATCGTGGCGCGCTTGTTTGTTTAAAGGTTGGCGGATGGCCTTCAATTGATCCCCGATCAGGGCCTCAAGCGCGCGCTCCATCTGGGACAAGTCCTCAGGAGCCGTCACCTCCACCTTCTCGACCCGGACCTTGGACAGCAGCTCCTCCTGCAGGGCGATGAGCTCCTTGATGCCGTCGTGGGCCAGCTGGATGGCCTGGATGACTTGATCTTCGGAGATCTCGTTCATGCGCCCTTCGACCATGGTCACCGCGCGCTTGGTTCCGGCCACGATGATGTCCATGGAGGACGCTTCGCGCTGCTCCAGGCTGGGGTGCAGGATGAGCTGTCCGTCCACCAACCCCACGCGCACGCCGGCGATGGGGCCCATGAAGGGCACCTTGGACAGCATGAGGGCCGTCGAGGCGCCCAGCATGGCGGCGATCTCGGGGGGCTGATCGCGCGTGGCGGACAGGATGGTCGCCACCACTTGAACTTGCTCGCAATACCCATCTGGGAACAACGGGCGGATGGGCCTGTCGATCATGCGGGCGGCCAGAATGGCCTGTTCCGAGGGCCTGCCCTCGCGCTTGAAAAACCCGCCCGGGATCTTGCCCCCCGCGTAGAACCGCTCTTCGTATTCCACGCTGAGCGGGAAGAACCCCATGTCCTCAGCGCTCGCCCGCGTCACGGTCACCAGGACCCGCGTGTCGCCGTAATAGACCACGACCGACCCGTCGGCCTGGGTGGCCAACGCGCCGGTCTCCAGCTTGAACGGGCCGCCGCTGGCCGCATGGATCTCTCGGGTTGGCATATGCACATTCACCATGCTCGCCTTAACCGCGAATGCCCAGTTTGTCGACGAGTTCGCGATATCTTTGCGCGTTTTCCTGCTCCAGGTAGCGCATCAGGCGCTTGCGCTGGCCCACCATTTTCATCAGACCGCGGTTGCTGTGAAAATCGTGCTTGTGCGTCTGGATGTGACCGGACAGGTCCGCGATGCGCTGGCTGAGCATCGCGATCTGCACCTCCACCGAACCGCTGTCGTTGGCGTGCTGCCCATGGGTTTGACTGATCTGCTTCTTGGTTTGAGAACTCAGCGGCATGGAATTACCTCCTATGGAAATTCGCCATTTCGTTCACTTTTTCTCGCACGTGTGCTTCATTGATCGTCAGCAACTGCCGTTCCTTCATGAGCACCTGCCCGTCAACGATGGTGGTGGTCACATCGGCAGCTTGGGCCGAGTATACCAACGCCGACAGGGGGCAGTACAGCGGCTCAAGGTGCACCTGCCGGCTCTCCACCAGGATCACGTCGGCCAGCGCGCCCTCGGCCAAAGCGCCTCCCCCTTCCATGCCCAGGGCCAGGTAGCCGTTGCGGGTGGCCAGTTCAAACGCCTGTGGGGCCGGCACGGCAAGCGGATCCTGCCCAATCCCTTTGTGCAGCAGGGCGGCCAGTTGCATCTCCTCAAAAAGGTTCAAGTTGTTGTTGGACGCCGCACCGTCGGTGCCCAGGGCCACCGTCACCCCGGCGTGCAGCAGCTTGGGCAGCGGCGCAACGCCAGAGCCCAGCTTGAGGTTGCTCCCCGGGTTGTGCGAAACGAACACGCCCTTGGATGCGAGGATGTCGATATCCTCCCCGTCCACGTGGACGCAATGAGCGGCCACCGTGGGGGCTTCAAATGCCCCCAGCTGATTCAAGTAGGCCACCGGGCTCTTGCCGTGTTCCTTGCGACAGAACTCCACTTCCTTGCGGGTTTCGCAGAGGTGGGTGTTGACGCGAAGCTTCCTGGCTCGGGCCACCTCCAGCGTCCGCTCCCACAGCCGATCGCAACAGGTGTATTGGGCGTGCGGCGCAAGCGCGACCTGGATTCTCCCTTGAGCCCGACCATGCCAGCGCTCGGCGAACGCCTCAGCTACGCCGACCTCGCGTTCCACCTTGTCGTCGGGCTTGGGCGCGATCATGCCGTAGCTGAGCAGGGCCCTCAAGCCCGCCTGCTCCACCGCTTTGGCCACTTCATCCATGAAAAAATACATGTCGCAGAAGGCGGTGACGCCGCCCTTGATCAACTCCGCGCACCCCCACAACGAGGCCCAATACACCTGCTCGGCCGTGAGCTTGGCCTCGGCGGGCCAGATCTTCTCCTGCAGCCAGGGTTGCAGGGCCATGTCGTCGGCGTACCCGCGCAACAGCACCATCGCCAGATGGGTGTGCGCGTTGACCAAGCCGGGCAGGGCCAACTGCCCCTGCGCGTCAATGACCGTGTCGACGCCGCGCGCCGGGAGGGCCGGTGCGATCCGCGTGATGCGGGCCCCCTCAATGGCGATTGAGGTGCGTTGTAGTAGCCCTTGTGGCGACAGGGCGCTTGCATTTTGAATCAGGATACTCATGCTCGAAGCTATTTTGCGCGGAGGGAACTGAACGCTCGCAGTCCGTGCCGCGAGAAGAGGACCATTCAGGGGATTTCTCGCTCCCCGCTTTTCTTTAATATTGTTTGCTGGGTGCGATTATAGGGTTTGCATTCCTCCAAGGCAAGCGAGTTGATGGGGGTGCAGTGCTGGAAAGTTGAAGGCTTGACTGCGACCGTGCCCTTGTCTTACGATCCGATCTACCGTTCGCTGCGGAGCGTGAGACGATGGTTTCCTGGGCTGCGATCATTTTCCTGGTCACTTACGTTGCCATCGCCTTGGGAGGGGTCCCGGGGCTTGCGTTGGATCGAACGGGCGTCGCCATGTTGGGCGCGATCGCCATGCTGGCGGCCGGCGCGCTCTCGTTCGATCAAGCCCTGCAAGCGCTGGACGTGCCCACGCTCCTGCTGTTGTACGCCCTGATGGTGGTTTCAGCGCAGCTGCGACTGGGGGGATTCTACACCTGGGTCACGCTGAGCATCGCCCGTTGGGTGGACCGGCCCCGCTTTTTCCTGGGGCTCGTCATGGCCGTCAGCGCGCTGCTTTCCGCCCTGCTGGCCAACGACATCATCTGCCTGGCTTTCACGCCCGTGCTGATCCTCTCGCTGCACAGGGCGAGCTTGAACCCTCTGCCCTTCTTGCTTGGGCTCGCCGCCGCAAGCAACATCGGTTCGGCCGCCACCCTCATCGGCAACCCGCAGAACATGCTCATCGGACAGCTGGGGCGCTTGGATTTTGCCGAGTTCTTCATCTGGTGCGGGCCGCCCTCGTTGCTGGCGCTGATCGGCGCTTATTTGTTGATCTGTTGCCTCTTTCGCAATTTAAAAGCCGAAGGGGATGCAACGCCAATGCAGCAGGCGGTCTGGCCGGCGCTCAACCGCTGGCAGACGGCAAAAGGCCTCTTGGCAACGGCCGTCATCGTCGCCTTGTTCTTCACCCCCATCCCGCGCGAGTTGAGCGCGATCGGCACGGCGGGCGTGCTGCTGTGCAGCCGCAGGATGGCCA
>DATCIV010000199.1:0-2339 GCA_036507575.1 Candidatus Bipolaricaulota bacterium
TGAAAAAAGCGCCGCGCCAGATCGGCCAAGAAATCCTAAAAAACATCGATGCGGCCCTGTTTGACAAGGTGGAGGTCGCCGGCGCCGGTTTCTTGAACTTTCACCTTAAACCTGAAACGGTCCAGTCGGTCGTCGCGCACATCCTAAAAACGGGGGACGCCTTCGGCCGCTTGTCGCTGGGCGACGGTCGTCACGTGCAGGTGGAGTACGTCTCGGCAAACCCCACCGGTCCGCTGACCGTGGGCCACGGGCGAAACGCGGTGGTGGGGGACACGGCGGCCAACTTACTCAAGACGACGGGCTGGCGAGTGACGCGTGAGTACTACTTCAACGACGCCGGCAAGCAGATGCGGGTGCTGGGGGAATCCCTCAAGCTGCGCGTGCGCCAGCTGTTGGGCGAGCACGTTGAGATCCCCGAAGGGCACTACCAAGGCGAATATCTGCTCGACATCGCGCGCAAGGCCCTTGCCGAGCATGGACGGACCATCGCGCAGCAGGACTGGCCGTTTTTCAAGAAAATCGCCCAGGACGAGATTTATGCCGACATCCGTCGCACGCTGGACCGGTTAGGCATTGCCTTTGACGTGTACACCAACGAAGCCGTCTTCTTCGAGAACCACGCGATCTGGGACGTGCTGGAGAAGCTGCGGGCCAAGGGCTACGCCTACGACTCTGAAGGCGCGGTGTGGTTCAAGGCCACCGCCTTCGGCGCGGAGAAGGATCGCGTGCTCGTGCGCTCCAACGGCGAGCCCACCTACCGCCTGCCGGACATCGCCTATCACGTGCACAAGCTGGAGCGCGGCTTCGACCGCATCATTGACGTGCTGGCCACGGACCACATCCTGGAGACGCCCGACATCATCAACGCGGTGACCGTGCTCGGCTACGAGGGCAAGCGCATTCAGCCGCTGTTCTACCAGTTCGTGACCCTCACCTCGGGCGGGCAGGTGGTCAAGATGAGCACGCGCCGAGCCAACTTCGTCACGCTCGACGAGCTGATCGACGAGGTGGGGCCGGACGCGGTGCGCTACTTCATGATCTCACGCTCCACCGACGCTCAAATGGAGTTCGACTTGGAGCTTGCCAAGAAACAGAGCAAGGACAACCCGGTCTATTACATCCAATATGCCCACACGCGCATCGCCGGCATCTTGCGGGAAAACGCAGCCGGTGCTCCCGACGACGCCTCCGTGGACCTTTCCCCGTTGCACGAGCCCGAGGTGCGCGAGCTGATCAAGAAGCTCGACGGCTACCCCGCCGCGCTTGCCGATGCGGCCGAGCACCTGGCGCCGCATCTGATCGCCTCTTACGCACACCAATTGGCCGGGCTGTTCCACCAGTTCTACGAGCGCTACCGCGTATTGGGCGAAGGGGAGGCGGTGTCGCGCGCTCGCCTGGCGCTTGCCAAAGCGACGCAAGTGGTGCTCCAGCAGGCGTTAGGCGTGCTGGGCGTGTCCGCGCCCGAGCGGATGTGACGAGCACGTGGTGAATAGCTCTATAATGTATACAGCATAGAAGAAGGTGCATATGAAATCCTCGATTGTCAACGAAAAGGACTGGGAGAGCGACCCCATTCACCGCATCGCCGGGTTGATCAAAGATACGAAGATCACCGATGCGGCTGAGAATCACGATACCTACCTCTATGGCGCCCAACCGAAAGACAAATCGCGGCGGGGCAGGAAACGTGCCTGAAACTATTTTCATGGAATGGGCACCTGGGTGGCACTCACCGTGGCTAAGAATGAGCAGACCAAGTGTTGATGCTCAAGGGAGGGAGTAGAGAGGATTGGCCGCTGGCGGGCGTTAAAGATTGTGGTGTGGGGTTCGAGAAGATTCTAATCAGTCGTCCCTGAAAAAGTGGGGGCTCAGGCGCATGGCAAGATGCTCCTCTGGCGAGCATATCCAGTGAGAGCGAGGAGCCAGCGCAAAAGAAGCTGGGCCAGCGCCCGCCGCAGCAGCGCTCCCAGCTGCTTTGTTCATCGCCCAAAAAGTGTACCAAATTCCTTGCGATATTGCTGTTCTTAGCTCACACTATCCTAAGGGCCTTGGGTGGGGAAAAATGATGAATGCCCTGTATTCGTTTTGTCAAAAAAACCAAGACAGCTGGCTCACGCTGCTGGAACAACTGGTCAACACCGACAGCGGAAGCTACGACCCCGCAGGGTTGGAAGCCATGATTCAGCTGATGAAATCCCAGTGGGATGCACTCGGTTTTGCCACCGAACTTGTGACCTGCGAGCGCGGTCCCCATTTGGTGGCCAAACGTCTTTCGAAAGATGCAAAAGTCCCGACCCTGCTCTTGCTGGGCCACCTGGACACGGTCTTCGATCCCGGCA
>DATCIV010000200.1:0-4149 GCA_036507575.1 Candidatus Bipolaricaulota bacterium
AACCGAGGTCCACGCCCTGAGAGGGCTCAACCTCAAAATCGAGACAGGCGAGTTCGTGGCGATCATGGGTCCTTCAGGCTCAGGCAAATCCACCCTCTTACATTTACTTGGGTGCCTGGATGTGCCCAGCGCGGGGATTGTCCGCCTGGATGGGAAGGACGTCTCTCGTTTGTCCGAGGACGAACTGGCGCAGGTGCGCAGCAAGAAGATCGGCTTTGTCTTTCAAACGTTCAACTTGATTCCGACCCTCAGCGGTTTAGGAAACATCGAGCTTCCCCTGCAGTTCCAGGGCATCCAGCGCAAACAACGCAGCGCGCGCGCCGCGGCGCTGCTGGAGAAGGTCGGACTCGGTGGCAGAATCCACCACAAGCCGTCGCAACTCTCCGGTGGCGAACGCCAACGGGTCGCGATCGCGCGCGCCTTGGCCAGCGATCCCAGCGTCATCTTGGCCGATGAGCCTACGGGCAACCTGGACTCGGAAGCCGGCGACACCATCATGAGCCTTCTGTCCCAACTCCATCGAGAGGGCAAGACCATCATCCTGGTGACGCACAACCCGGAAGCCGCCGCTTACACCAACCGCTCCATCCTTATAAGAGACGGCAAAGTGGATCATTCGGCTCCCTTGTCTTCCATCTCGAACAGGAAGGTGCAACATGTTGCTGGATAACCTGCAGTTTGCAGCACGAAGCATGCTTCATCGCCCCAAGCGCAGCTGGTTGACCATCATCGGCATTCTGATCGGGGTGGCGGCCGTGGTGTCGCTGATCTCGTTGGGCGAAGGCATGCAGGAGTCGATCAACCAGGAGTTCGAAGCCTTCGGTTACAACGTGGTCATGATCACCGCCCATGCGGACCATCGGCTGGGAATGGGGGAGTTGGCGGGGACGCATAACTTCAAGTTCGATTGGACCCAGTTGGCTCACCACGTGCAGGGGACAGAGGCCGTGGGAGGCGTGCTCATCCAGACCCTGTACGTCAGGGCCGGAAAGCGCGAAGGGTACTTGATGAACTGGGGCATGGATTCGGGCTTGATGCAAGCGTTTCCCGCTTATTACAAGCCCGTGGAAGGTCGAATCTTCAACGCGGACGAGCGACAAGCCGCCGTTCTGGGCGCAGATATGGCCAAAGACCTGGAGCTATCCGTGGGGGACAAGCTCACGGTCGAAACCCAGGAGTTTGAAGTGGTGGGCGTCCTGGAAAAGCGCAATGACCCGGATGTCAACCGTTCGATCTTCATCCCCATGCAGACCATGCAGGACCTGATGCAGGAGTACGAAAAGATCTCGTACGTGTTGATCAGGACTGCTCAAGGGGCCGATGTCAAGACCATTGTCACCCACGTGCGGGCGATGGCCCAAGAGCAACGGGGCAAGGACGATCTGAACGTGCACACCACCGCCGACATGAAGGACCTGATGCAGAGCTTGGTGGGCATCCTGCGCGCCGCCCTCAGCGGCATTGCCGCCATTTCGCTGCTGGTGGGCGGCGTGGGGGTCATGAACACGATGTACACGGCCGTGCTGGAGCGCACGCGCGAAATCGGCGTGATGAAAGCCGTGGGCGCGCGCCGTCGACAGGTGCTCGGCTTCTTCGTCTTGGAGTCCGGATTCATGGGGCTGGTGGGCGGCCTGCTGGGGTCGCTCACCGGGCTGGGCATTGCGTGGGGCATCAAGTACCTGGCGCCGTTGTTTGTGCCGGACACGTCGATCGAAGTCAGCTTCTCACCCGGTTTGACTCTCGCGGTGCTGGCCTTGTCCTTCGCCCTTGGCGTCCTTGCTGGATGGCTTCCCGCCCGCAAGGCAGCGACGCTTCCGCCAGTCGAGGCGCTACGCTATGAATAACGATGCCATGAAATCGAATCGGTCGAGAGCCTGCTAACGGCCTACAGACGCAACGAGGAAGGAGCTCTGCGCGACGTTAGCGTAGAGCTCCTTTTCATTCGGGTTTGATCTCGCGCCACATGAGCACCTCGCTTGGCTTGACGCCGTGCTGTGCGTGAAGCTGCGCGCTTGCGACCGTGAAGCCGAGGCGCTCCAAAAGGCGGATGGAACGAACGTTCTTGCGCACGGCCACCGCAAACAGCCGTGTGACGCCATAGTGCGAAGCGAGCTCGGCCATCATGGCGGCGGTGGCTTGCCGCGCGAGGCCGCGGCCCCAATACGCGCTGGAAAACTCGTACGCGATCTCGGCACTGCCCGCTGCATGGACCGTGGCCTGAACGTAGCCGATCAAGCCATCGGGCTGGAGCCGAACGACCCAGTTCAGCCATTGCTCGCGCCCATCGGCCGAGCGCCTGGACTCAAGCTTTTGGAACCGCTCGCACAGCCACTCGACGGAGGCGGGAGGTTCGTTTTCGAATTCGTAGATCGCGGGATCGCTGAGCACGGGGAACATGGCTTCGGCGTGGCCGGCGACCTGCGGTTCAAGCGTCAGATTGCCGGTGAAAAGGGTGCGCATGGGCGTATTCATACAGATCTGCAGGTTACTCTGACATCGCCGTGACCGCCATACAAGACGCCCGTGAGAATCATCTGATGCTTGGGCAAGGATTCAAAACACTTTGACGCACCTGCGCTTTTCCACTAGAGTTGTTCCCCAAGCGTGGAATCTCCAGTTGGCAGTAGAAGGCTCATTCACAGGGAGGAACGATGTCCAGCACGACCGCCGCAGCCAAGAGCCACTTGTCGAGGATTGATGCGTACCACACCGAACTGACCGCCTTGCGCCGCGACTTTCACCAACACCCGGAACTGGCCTTTGAGGAACGGCGCACCTCCAAGATCGTGGCGCAGAAGCTGGAATCCTGGGGCATCCAGGTGCACTGCGGCATGGCCAAGACCGGCGTGGTGGGCACGCTCAAGGTGGGCAATTCGAAAAAGACCATCGGCTTGCGCGCCGACATGGACGCGCTGCCCATCCACGAGGCCAACACGTTCGCTCATCGTTCGCTCCACGACGGCGTGATGCACGCCTGCGGCCACGACGGCCATACGACCATGTTGTTGGGCGCTGCAAAATACCTGAGCGAGATGAAGAACTTCGACGGCACGGTGTATTTGATCTTTCAGCCGGCGGAGGAAAACGGCGGCGGCGGCGAGGTGATGATTAAGGACGGCCTGTTCGAGAAATTCCCGGCTCAGGAAGTCTACGGCATGCACAACTGGCCCGGCATGGATTTTGGAAAATTCGCCATGCGCGTCGGGCCCGCCATGGCCGCGGTGGACAACTTCGACATCGAGATCACGGGCAAGGGCGCGCACGCGGCCAAGCCCGATGCGGGCATCGATTCCGTGCTCGTCGGCGCGCAGGTGGTGACCGCGCTGCAGTCCATCGTGGCGCGCAACGTCTCGCCGCTGGACAACGCGGTGGTGTCCGTGACCCAGTTCCACGGCGGCGACGCGTACAACGTGCTGCCCGAACGCATCGTCTTGCGCGGCTGCACGCGCAGCCTCAAAGCCGAGGTGCGCGCTCAGCTGGAGGAAGCCATCGCGCGCGTGGTCGACGGGGTCTGCCGGGCAAACGGTGCGACGTTCAAGTTCAACTTCATGCGCGGCTACCCGGTGACGGTCAACCATGCTCGCGAAACCGCCATCGCGCAGCAAGTGACCTCGCAACTGGTGGGCGAGCAGAACGTCAACCCGGAGGTAGCGCCGACCATGGGCGCCGAGGATTTTTCGTACATGCTTGAAAAAAGGCCCGGCAGCTACATCTTCGCCGGCAACGGCGACTCCGCCGGCGTGCACAACCCGCACTACGAGTTCAACGACGAGTTGCTCACGCTGGGAGCCAAATACTGGGCGTTGCTGGTGGAGACGCAGTTGGCGAAGTGAGTGGCTCAGAACAGAAGCTGTGGGTAGAACCGGTCAACCCGAATTTTTCTGGGTCCGGGTACTCAAAGGTCCCGCTGATCAGCCCGATCTTCAACGCAGCGCCCGAGAGCAGCACGAAGATCAAATTGGCCAAGGGGCCGGCCAAGGCCATCACCGACGCACGCTTGGGGAAGTCAAGCGCCCACAGGCGGTTGTACGGCGCGCTTGCCCACCCCATCATCCACTGGCCGTCGTTCAGGAAGAACGTCAGCAGCGGCACGCCGATCATGCCCATAGGCTCGCGACGGATGTGGGGGAGGGGGTCAAGGCTCACCTG
>DATCIV010000201.1:0-2561 GCA_036507575.1 Candidatus Bipolaricaulota bacterium
AGGATCGGCGTGCCGCTGAGCACCGTGCCCTCGAACAACAGGTGCGCGTCGCGCGCTTTGGCCAGCGCCGTCAGCTCCCGATGCGCAAGCGCGATGGGCCCTTTGTTGGCCGTGATCACGTGCTTGCCCCATGCGAGCGCCGTTTTGACGTGCGTCATCGCCGGCTCGGCGTCCTGCAAGTTGGTGGGCGTGTTCTCCAGGATCACGTCGGCGTTCGACTCGGTGATCACCTTGTGTGCATCCCAGCCTTTGGCGTGTGCCGCGCACTTTTCCAGACTGCCTGAGCGCGCCGCGCTCAGGGCGGCATTCAAGTCCAGCCCGTCGGGGTCGTAGAGCGACCCGCGGCGTTGCGTGACGATGGCGACCACGTGAAAGCGCGCGCCGTAGCGTTGCGCGAGGTCAGCTTTTTTCTCAACCAGCAGCTTGGCCAGGCCTTGGGCGACCGTGCCAAATCCAATCAGGGCAAGCTTCAAGCAGATTCCTTTCTGGGCGTTTGCAGACTTACTTTGGCAAGGGGCACGCGGGTTGTCAAACGCGATCTTCAAGTATGCGGGCCTATGTGCAAATCCTCGTTTGCTTTCTTAAGATACAAGCTTAAGTGCATTTTGGAGATAGCATTGCAATCCTTAAGGCCGTCATCCCTGCGAAAGCAGGGATCCAGATCGGCTATATCCATATCTGGATTCCCGCTTGTGCGGGAATGACAGGCTAATTTGATGCACACTGCCCTCTGAGGAAACGGGAATTTGAATGGGCCATTCCAGCGTCAGGGTGAAACAACTGAGCGAGCGCGTGTGGATATATCGTCATAATTGGGACCGCCTGGAACCGGCGATCGGCATGATCCTGGCGCCGGAGGGCTGGGTCGCAGTGGACGGCGGCAACTCCCCGCGCCACGGGCAGGCGGCGTTTGAAGCCATGCAATCCTTGAAGAAACTGCCCGCCCTTTACGTCATCAACACGCATCGGCACTTCGATCACGTCTTCGGCAACCAAGCCTTTCATGCCCCCGTCATCGGAAGCCGGCGCTGCCGGGAGCGCTTCAGCGCGAACCTCAAGGACGACTGGGCGCCGGATCGTGCCTTGGAGTGGGTCAAGGCCAACATCTTCACGTACAACCGTCTGCTCAGCGAGGCGGATTTCCCCGACTTGGAGCTGGTGGCCCCTTCACTCAGCTTCGATGGAACGATGGACTTGCACTTCGACGGGCTGACGGTCCGCCTATTCCCTTTGGGCGGTGTGCACACCGACGACCACATCGGCGTTCACATGGTGGAGGAAGGCGTGGTTTTCCTGGGGGATGCGCTGTATTTCCAATGCACGCCGGAGGGCGGCGCGTTGAAGCTGCCCGGGTTGCTGGGCCGGGTGGCCGGGCTGGAGTCGCACGTGTACGCCGCCGGCCACGAGCGGCCTTACGATCGGGAAACCTTTGAGCGACTGCACCGCTATGTGCACTCCCTGTTCGACTCGCTCAAAGCGGGCGTTGCCTCAGGTGTTAGCAAAAAAGAATTGCTTGCCGCCCATGCGCCGCAGGAGTGGATCGCGCAAAAGACGTTTCTCAATGAGAAAGCCCACGCTCGGCTGGTGCGCGCCGCCGTGGACGAACTGCACTCTGCGGCTTAGCAAGGCTGGTGCCCCCAAAAGACCGTGTGGTCCAAGACGAGCAGCTTCATGCGGGGGAGAGAAGGTGTTTTTCGAAGAAATCGGCCGCCGCCTTCCAGGCGATCAGCGAATTGGTCCGCTTGGTGAAGCCGTGCCCCTCGTCCTCGAACACCATGTACTCCACGTCCCGCCCCAACTGGCGTAGCCGCTCCACCATCTGGTCGCTCTCCGCCTTGACCACGCGCGGGTCGTTGGCTCCCTGGATGATGAGGATCGGGCAGCGCAGCTGGTCCACGTAGGTGATCGGGGAGCGCTCCATCAGGAAGTCATGGTCCTCGTCCGGGTCGCCCACCCACTCCTTCATGAAGCGCTTCCAGAAGGGCGGCACGGCCTTGGCGAAGGTGACCAGGTTGGCGGGGCCCACGATGTCCACCGCCGCCGCCCAGTACTGGGGCAATCGCGTGGCGCAGGACAGCGTGGCGAAACCCCCGTAGCTGCCGCCGAAGACGCCCAGCCGCTCGCCGTCCACCCAGTCCAGAGACTGCAAGTACTGCGCAGCGGCGTTGAAGTCCTTCAGGTCATCGCCGCCGAAGTCGCGGTAGATGAGGCGCTGATAGGTTTTGCCGTAGCCCGTGCTCCCGCGGATGTTGGGCGCCAGGATCGCGATGCCCACGCTGAGCAGGTATTGGTAAAACCCTGCATAGGCGTACGTGGGCCGCTCCTGCGCTTCCGGCCCGCCGTGGATGGACAGCACTGCCGGGACGCGTTGACCGGCGCTTGCGCCCTTGGGCTTGTACAGGAGCGCCGGGATCTGACGTCCGTCGAAGCTGGTGAAGCGCACCAGCTCGGGCTCGACCATGGCCGACGCCGGCACGCCGCCCAGCATGCTGTAGGTGAGGCGCTGCAAACTTCCCTTCTCCAAATCCAGCAGGTAGACGTCGCTGGTGTGCGCGGGGCGG
>DATCIV010000202.1:0-2236 GCA_036507575.1 Candidatus Bipolaricaulota bacterium
GTTCTACCAGGATGCGCTGGATCCGCAGAACCCTGAGCACGTGGCGTTGTCCATCGTGCGCCTGCTGGGTAAATTGCCCACCATCGCCGCGTTCTCGCACAAGAAGTCCATCGGCCAGCCGCTCATCTACCCTCAGAACCACCTTTCTTATGCCGCCAACTTCCTGCACATGATGTTCGCGCTGCCCAGCGAGTCGTACGAGATCGATCCGCAGGTGGCGCGCGTGCTGGAGCAGCTGCTCATCTTGCACGCCGATCACGAGCAGAATTGCTCCACCGCCACCGTGCGCGTGGTGGGATCGAGCCACGCCAATTTGTTCGCCTCGATTTCGGCCGGCATCTGCGCGCTGTGGGGCCCGCTGCACGGGGGCGCCAACCAGGCGGTGGTGGAGATGTTGGAACAGATCCACCGGCAGGGCGGAGACGCAACCAAGTACATGAACCAGGTGAAGGATCGCGCAAGCGGCGTGCGGCTGATGGGCTTCGGGCATCGCGTGTACAAGAACTTCGACCCTAGGGCCAAGATTATCAAGGCCAGCGTGGAGAAAACGTTAAAGCTGCTGAAGGTCAAAGACCCGCTGCTGGACATCGCGCTCAAGCTGGAGGAACTGGCGCTGAAGGACGACTACTTCATCGAGCGCAAGCTCTACCCCAACGTGGATTTTTACAGCGGCATTCTCTACCGCGCCCTGGGTTTCCCGCTCACCATGTTCACCGTGCTCTTTGCCCTGGGCCGCCTGCCCGGCTGGATTGCCCACTGGAAGGAAATGATGGGGGCGGGCGAGCGTATCGCGCGGCCCCGGCAGATTTACACCGGGCCGACGCGGCGGCCCTGGGAGCCGCTTGAGCAGCGACGCTGAAGGAACTGAACACACATTCTCAAGGAGGCCGATCAATGGTTATGCGGGTTCTAGGCGTAGCGGTGTGCACGTGGATGCTGTGCGGGTGGGGAGGGCAGGCGCAGTCGGGGACGACTCCGCAAGTGCAGTTCATCTATCCCACGGAGCAAGCCATTCTGCAGGGTGGGGTCACGATGGTGGTCGAAGGGGTCAACTTTCAGGACCTCAAAACTTTCGGGTACGCCGATTTCTTCTACGAGGCCGTGGGCAAGCCCCGAGTCCACCTGGGCACCGACCAAAACACCTTTGACGGGCTGAGCCTGGTGTGGGACACGCGTGCGCTTCCCGACGGCGAGTACCGGCTCAGCGCGTCGCTGACGGACTTGTTCAACAACAAGGGAGCGGGCTCCGTTTCGGTCTTCATCAACAATCTGGGCAACCAGTCCTTCACCGCTCAGGTGGCGCAGCACTTGCTGAGCTCGCTCGAGGCGATGTCGCGTGCGCTGGATTTTCCGGAGAACCTGGACGTGTCCAAGGCCATCGGCATCATCCAAGCCAACCTCGAGAACGCGGTGGTCACCATCAACATCGCAGTGGCAGAGACGCGCGCGATCCTGGCAGCGGCGCCCTCGGTGCTGGTGAGCACGGACCCGTTCTTGAAGATCGCCCCGATGCTGGAGCAACTGGCCAGGGCCATCAACGCCGCCGAGACCAGCATTGCCTCGCTCAGCCTCAGCAGCGCTCAGTCGGCGCTTGCGCAGCTCGTGCAGGCCGTGCGGGATCTTTCACGGGTTGCGCCCAACGGCGTCAATTTTGCGCCGCTTGAAAACGTGGCCGTCGGCATCGAACAGGCTGCGGCGCAATTGGACCAATTGCTCGCCGCCCTGCAGGGGAAAACAGGCCAGAGCGTCGAGCAGGCCATCAACACCTTCACCGAACTGGCGCGCGGCGTGATCCCCCACCTGCAGCAGGTGGCTGCATCGCTGGTCCAGTCCATCGAGGGCCTTGCCATCCGCTTCAAGAACGCGCAGGGGCAAGTCGCCGTCCATTTCGATCTGGCGGAGCGAGCCAGGATCATCGAAGTGACGGGGAACCCGACCTCAGGAACGATCGAGCTGTTCAACGCCAAGGGGCAAGCCGTGCTGCAGGGCCCTCTGGACGGGCCTCGCTTCGTGTGGGACGGTTCGGGCCAGGGAGGTGCGCCATTGGGAGCAGGCGATTACTTCTTCATTCTCACCTTGCAGGAGGGCGCCGGGCGAACCGAGTCGGGGCGGGTGGTGGTGCTCCCGTAAGGGATCTGCTAGTGCAGTTTGCTGATCACCGTCTCCCTCAGGGAGCGGTACTCCTCCGAGGTGAGCAGCACCAGGCGGACCTCGGTGGCCAGTTCCTTGAGGGGCA
>DATCIV010000203.1:0-3783 GCA_036507575.1 Candidatus Bipolaricaulota bacterium
AGGGGAAATCCTCGCGGTGTTTGCTGCGGATCTTGCTGACGTCGATTTCCCCGGGCTGAGGATCCTCCTTGCGCCGTTGCTCGTCGATCGAAATGTACGTCACCGCATCGCGCGCCTTGAGCGCCTCGCGAATGCCTTCCTCCTCGATGTTCAGCGCCTCCGACAGCTCGCTGATGGTGGGCAAGTGCCCGTACTCCTTGTAAAACCGCTCCTCCGCCGCCTGGATGTCGCCGTTGAGCTTCTGCAGCCACTGCGGAATGCGAATGGTGGTGTGCCTGTCCCTGATGTAGTGGCGGATCTCCCCTTGAATGAGCAGCGTGGCGTAGGTGCTGAACCTGGCGCCTCGACTGAGGTCGAAGTTGTAGACCGCGTTCAGCAAGCCGATGTAGCCGGCTTGAATGAGGTCATCCAGCGGCTCGCCGGAGTGCAGAAATTTCTTGGCCGTCGAGATCACCAGCCCCACGTTTTTCTCGACGATGTCCTCTTTGAGCTTCATGATCTGCTCTTGAGGCGCGTTGCCTTGCGTGAGCGCGGTTAATCGTTCCAGCAGTTGCTCGGTATCCACCCAGATGCCCCCCATCTGCGCGCGGCGGCAAGGGCCAAGTGCTGATGAGCCCTTTTCACTGCGCCGCGATCACGGCCTTCATCACCTGCAGTGCGGCGCCCTCCACGGCGGACAGTTCCACCGCTCCCGCCGCGCCGGCGCCGATGGCCAGAATCTGCACCAGCGACGCGCCCTGGGCCCAGAAAACGGTGACTTGTCCGGCCACTGCATCGGCGTACTTGAACATGCGATGGCCGCCCAATTCAAAGGAGCTCAGCGTGTTGCCCAGCGACAGAATCGCCAACGCAGGCTCGACGTGGTCGGGGGACTTGAAGCGATACAACATCGCGCCCACGCGCGCCAGCACGCCGGCAAACGCCCCTCCGGCGCTTGGCTCAAAGGCGACCATGGAGGAATACATCTCGCCATCGAAGATGGGATCAACCCTCGCATGCGACTCGCGCAGCTCGAACCCTTCGATCTCCTGCGGCAGGCGCTCAACGAGCACTTCGGCTTTGTGATCCTGAAGCTGCGACAGGTCGATGGACCCTCCAAACAACACCACACCGGCCAGGATGACGGCCACGATGCCGATGATCAAAGCCCAATCTTTGAGTTCCATCCATCCTCCTTAAGCCCCGCTAAGGCCTGTCGCCGCGCTCTCAAGTGGAGTTCGCAACAGGAACGGAACCGGTTCAGTTAGGCGCTCTTAGCGTCCTTTGTAAAGTGTACCCGCGGGCGCGTCAAGGACGCATGATCTGCGTGGTTGCTCGCCGCATCGCAACCCATTATAAAGGGGTGTTTGGCCGTTCCAAAGCCCACAGCTTGGCGGCCGTGGGCTCGAAAAGAGAGGGGAGGTCCCACTTGAAAATCGTCATCCCAAAGGAAATCGTTCCCAACGAGCAACGCGTGGCGCTTGACCCGGAGCGGGTGCAAAAGCTCACCAAGCTCAACGTGCAGGTGCACGTCCAGCAGGGCGCCGGGCTTGCGTCCGGCTTTCCCGACGCCGCGTATCAGAGCGCCGGTGCCACGGTGAGCGCGGACGTCAAAGCGCTGCTGGGACAAGCGGACATCACGCTCAAGGTCAATCCTCCCAGCGTGGACGAAGTCAACCTGCTGCGCGAGGGGTCGCTGCTGATCTCGCTGCTGCACCATCGCGCCAACGCGGAGTTGGTCAACCAGCTGGTCGCGCGCCGCATCACGGCCTTGAGCATGGATGCCATACCACGCACCACGCGCGCCCAATCCATGGACTGCTTGTCGTCCCAGAGCATGTTGGCGGGCTACAAGGCAGTCTTGTTGGCCGCCAATTCGCTGCCGCGGATGTTCCCCATGCTCATCACCGCCGCAGGCACGATCGTGCCTGCCAAGGTGTTCATCCTGGGGGCGGGAGTGGCCGGACTGCAAGCCATCGCCACCGCGAGGCGCCTTGGAGCGGTGGTGTCCGCCTTCGACATCCGCCCTGCCGTCAAGGAGGAGGTCGAGAGCCTGGGGGCCAAGTTCGTGGGCTTGGTGCTGGAAGAGGCCGCGGACAAGAGCGGCTACGCCAAAGAGGTCAGCGAGGAACACCAGCGCAAGGAACGGGAACAGATCGCCAAATACGTGAAGGAATCCGACGTCGTCATCACCACCGCGCTGGTGCCCGGCAAGCGTGCGCCCGTGCTCGTCACGGCAGACATGGTGCGCGCCATGAAGCCCGGCTCGGTGGTGGTGGACCTGGCCGCCGCGCAAGGGGGCAACTGCGAGCTGACCCAGGCCGACCGCGACGTGGTGGACAACGGCGTGAAGATCCTGGGCCCCAGCAACCTGCCCAGCTCGATGAGCACCAACGCAAGCCAGATGTACGCCAGAAACATCCACAATCTGCTGTCGTTGATGCTCAAGGAGGACAAATTGAACCTTGACTTTAACGACGACATCCTCAAGGGATGCTGCATCACGCATGAGGGAAAGCTTCTGGCGCAGCTTTAATGCGCTGAACCATAAGGAGGTTTCATGACCGAGGGACTGCTCTCAGCGATTTATATCTTTGTTCTGGCCTCATTCGCGGGCTTTTCGGTGA
This sequence comes from Candidatus Bipolaricaulota bacterium, assembly GCA_036507575.1. Taxonomy (GTDB): domain Bacteria; phylum Bipolaricaulota; class Bipolaricaulia; order RBG-16-55-9; family JAJCYT01; genus DATCIV01. The sequence goes on from DATCIV010000203.1 coordinate 2,607, forward strand.
TCACCAAGGTGCCGCAGCTGCTTCACACGCCGCTCATGTCCGGCTCCAACGCCATCTCGGGCATCGCGGTGGTGGGCGCCATCCTGGTCGGCGGGCGCCTGGAGGGGCAACTGCAGACGATCTTGGGCTTGGTTGCGATCGCGCTGGCGACGGTCAACGTGGTCGGCGGATATCTGGTCACCGATCGCATGCTCGAGATGTTCAAGAAGAAGCCGGGTGAGAAGAAATGAAAGCGTTCACTGACGTCTTCATCCCGCTGGCATACATGGTCGCCGCCGCGTTCTTCATCATCGGGCTGCAGTGGCTGAGCTCGCCCAAGCGGGCGCGCCAGGGCAACGTTCTTTCCGCGGTCGGCATGCTGATCGCCGTGATCGCGACGGTCCTGCTCGAAGAGATCGTGGATTACACCATGATCGGCGTTGGCCTTGCCATCGGCGCGCTGGCGGGCATCGTCGTGGCGCGCAAGGTGAAGATGACGGCCATGCCCCAGATGGTCGGCATCTTGAACGGATTCGGCGGCGCCGCCTCGGCGCTGGTGGCCATTGCGGAATACTTCCGTTACTCGTCCGCCGCGATGCCGTCGATCGACACGTCGATCACCATCATGCTGACCACCATCATCGGCGCCGTCACCTTTTCGGGCAGCGTGGTCGCCGCCGGAAAACTGCAGGAGGTCATCTCGGGCCGCCCCATTCTTTTCCCGCTCCAGCAGCTGGTCAACCTGCTGTTCTTCCTGGCGTCGGTCGGCATCGGCGCCTACTTGGTCATCAGCTTCGGCGACCCGTGGCTGTTCCTGATCATGACGACCGTGGCGCTGGTGCTTGGCGTGCTGTTCGCCATCCCCGTGGGCGGGGCGGACATGCCGGTCGTGATCTGCCTGCTCAACTCCCTCTCGGGCATCGCAGGAGCTTTGGCGGGCTTCGTGGTCAGCAACAACGCGCTCATCATCAGCGGAGCGCTGGTGGGGGCCTCAGGCCTGATTCTGACCCAAATCATGTGCGTGGCCATGAACCGCTCGATTGCCAACGTGCTGTTCAGCGGTTTCGGCGCGCACGTCCAGTCCAGCGGCGCTGCCGTGGCGGGCAAGGCCGTGAAACCCATTCAAGCGGAAGAAGCCGCGATCTCCCTGGCGTACGCCCGGCTGGTCATCATCGTTCCAGGCTACGGCATGGCGGTG
>DATCIV010000204.1:0-4238 GCA_036507575.1 Candidatus Bipolaricaulota bacterium
TCGCCTACGGCGGACCAGTTGGACTCGATCATGAAGCGATGGAACTCCAACCCGTCGAGCCGGTGCGGGGTGACGAACCACTCGTAGAGCGAAAGGTCCTCGCCGGTGGTTTCCTGATACGTGTCGACATCGCGGGTGAAGATGCTGCGCAGGTGCCGATGGACGGCGTCCCAGATGGCTTTTTCCACGAAAACCTCCTCGGGTATTTGCGTTTGCATCCCCATCATAGCGGGCGTATCCTGCGGGGTGAAATGGGAGGTCACACGTGGAAAGCACGCTGTTCTTCTTCTTGAGCACGATCGGCTATTTCTTGGCGTTCCTGTGCTATTTGTTCCACACGGTGTTCAGGCCCTCGGCGCCATCCACAGGCCCAAGCCTGGGCATCACGGCCACCAGCGGCGCAACACTGTCCCGCGTGGATTGGGGACGCTGGGGCACGCGGCTGGCCGCGATCTCGATGCTGATTGCCTTCGTCGGCGTGGTGCTGCGCGTGGTCGAGCTGGGCAACGCATCCAACTGGGTGCTGACGGTGTTCCTGCCCGTGACCACCACGTACGAAACCCTGACGTTCTTCGCCTGGCTGATCCCGCTTGCCTACCTCATCCTGGAGCGCTTCTACCCGGTGCGCAGCGTGGGCGTGTTCATCACGGGAGTGGCGTTTGTGCTGCTTGCCATCGCCTCCTCCCCGGCGATCGCGCCCAGCCAGGTGTCGCCTGTGGTGCCCTCGCTGCAGAGCTACTGGCTGGTGATCCACGTGCTGGCGATGATCGTGGGCATCGCGTTTTTCACGGTGGGCTTCGGCGCCACGCTGGTGTACTCATGGCGGCGCTGGCGCGGCGAAACCTTTGAAAAAGTGCAACACATCGAGGAGATGACCTACCGCGCGATCGCGCTGGGCTTTCCGTTCTATTTCATTGGCGGCCTGGTGTTCGGCGGCATCTGGGCCAAAGAGGCGTGGGGATCGTACTGGGAGTGGGACCCCAAGGAGACGGCCATGCTCACGGCCGCGCTGGTGTACGCCGTCTATTTGCACGCGCGCGTGCGCTGGGGCGCGCAGGCAAAAGTCGTGGCTTGGCTTTCAGTTGCCGGCTTTCTGGCCGTGCTCTACGCCTGGATCGGCATCAACTACTTCGTCGGCGGCCTTCACAGTTTTACGTAAGTGCACGTCATCGGCCGGCACAGCCGGCCCTACCACTGCAGCCTGCCACTCACTTCAATATCACCTCGGCGCGCACGGCGCCTGCGCGCTCGTGGCGCGCGATCAGCTTGACCTTGCCGCCCTTGGGCGCGCGCACCACCCACTCCACCTTGAGCCGATCCTCGGTGGCATCAACGTAACTCCAGGGCGTTGCCGTGCTGCCCTTGTACGCCCTGCCCTCCAATTGCGACAGGATTTCCCGCTGCTTGCCGGTCTCCAGCGAAGCGGTCTTGGGCAGCTCGATCTCGCAGACCACCCCGCGCACCACCTTCTTCTCAAGGGCTTTCTTGGTCACGTAGGTGGGCAGCCAGCCGGTGTTGTGCACCACCAGCCGCACGCGATAGGTTCCATCTCCCAAGGGCTTTGCCTCGGCCTCGACCAGCTCAAGCCGCGGCGAGATCAGCAGGTGCCACACCAGCCAGTCCGGGAACAGCGCGATCTCCTTCTCCAGCAAATGCGGGGCCGGGTTGCGAAACGCGTACAGCGTGTCCCAGCCGCCCAGCTCCACGGCCCCCAGCTGCGGGTGCTTGAACTTGTACCAGCTCACGTAGCCCTTTCCCTTGAGCTTCTGGTCGCTCCACTTCAGCAGCTTGAGATCGTCCTCCACCGGGTGCTCGCGGTACCAGTCGATGTACTTGTATTCCTTGATCCCGGCCTGGCGCTGCGGGCTCCAGATCTCGACCGTCCAGCCGAACATGCCGAAGTGGTCGTAGAGCCAGTCGTCGAACACGCCCGTGATCACTTCCTTGGGGTGGTAGCGGAACTCGTGGTAGACCGAGATGTTGGGGTAGCCGGTGAGCTCGGTGCCCTTCTGCCCGATCTTTTGATAAGTCCACAGATCCTCCGCCGGGAAGGTCTCATCGCTTTGGTCGCCGTACGGGCGCAGCAGCACCCCGCTCCAGGTGTGGAAGCTCACCCCGCCGGTGATGTTGGGGTGCTCGCTGATGAATTTCACCATCGCGTGCACCTCGGGCTCGGAGGTGGGGAAGGGGCCGGCGCCGGGCTGCTCGTGCTGCTGGCGCCACTTCAGGGGAAAATTGCGGTTGAGGTCCAACCCCTGCTTGGGCGGCTGGATGGTGATCATTTGGCCGTCGTAGTTTTTCAAAAGACCTTCGGGCAAAAGGCGATAGTACGTCCCGCCGGCCTCGGTGGGGTCGCGGCGCACCAGCAGGCGCGGCTCCTTGGGGTGCGGCTTCCAGGGGCCGTTCTCGTCGGGGATGCGCATCATGAGCATGCGGCCGTCGCCGTCGATGTCCTCCACCTTCAAGCCCTCGATGGCGTCCTCGTCGTAGGGATAAGGTCGCGTGCTGGAGCGGATGGCTTTGGGGGAATCGGCCAACGCCCATTCGGCGCCGTCGGGATTCACCCGCGGACAGAGATAAAAAACGCGCGTGTCCAGGCAGCGCGTGATGTCCTTGTGCTTGCGGTATTGGCTGGTCAGTTTTTGCAGCAAGTACACGCAGGCGCTTGCCGGGGAGACCTCGGTGGCGTGGATGTTTCCGTCCACCCACAGGGCGGGCTTTTCCTGGTCCGGGCCGGTGTCGAAGTTTGTCACGGTCGCTAGCCAGATGTCGCGGCCCTCGTGGCTCTTGCCGATGCTTTTCAATTTTACCAGTCGAGGGTGTTCCTTGGCGAAGCCCTTCAAAATTTTGGTTAACTCGTCATAGCGGTAATAATGGTCGAAAGTCACTTTGGGCATCTCGCTCCTTTGCGCCAAATAAGGGTCAGTGTGGCGGCAACGACGGCGATTGTCAAAGGTGGGATCAAAGGCTATGGATTGGTAAGATAAGCGATGAAAAAACCAGACGAGGAGGGTCTCTTGGACGCGATCGTACGCTGGACGCAAGGGCTGCAATTTGTCGGGAACGGAAAAAGCGAACACGGGGTGTTGATCGACGCGGACCCCGACGTAGGCGGACTCGACTTGGCCGCCAGGCCGCTGGAGCTGATGGTGCTGGCCTTGTGCGGCTGCACGGCGATGGACGTGGTCTCGGTGCTGAACAAGATGCGCGTCCACTACACCCGCTTTGAGGTGGGCGCCGCCTCAAAGCGCGCAAGCGAATACCCAAAAGTTTTCAAGAGCATTGAACTCGTCTACCAGATTTGGGGGGATGATATTGAGGAAGAGAAGCTGGTCAAGGCCATCAACCTCTCCATGGAGCGCTATTGTCCGATCGCCAACACCCTGAAAAAGACGGTTAAACTGACCTATCGCTATCACATCAATCCGAAGAAAGCGCTATCCACGGGAGGTGCGTCATGACCGAGGTCGTCATCGTCGGCGCGACCCGCACGCCGATGGGGAAGTTCTTGGGAAGGGTGTCTCAATTCACCGCAACCCAGTTGGGCGCAGCCGCGATCAAAGGGCTGCTTGAGAAAACGGGCGTTGCTGCGGATCAAATAGACGAAGTCATGCTGGGCCACGTGGTCCAGGCTGGGGTGGGCCAAGCGCCCGCGCGCCAAGCCTCGATCCGCGGCGGCGTTCCGGCCAGCGTGCCCGCCGTGGCCATCAACAAGGTCTGCGGCTCGGGCATGAAGGCCATCATCGCCGCCTCGCAGGCCATCCGCTGCGGCGACGCGCAGGCCGTGATCGCCGGAGGCATGGAGTCCATGAGCAACGCGCCGTACCTCGCCTTCGGCCTTCGCCAGGGCGTCAAGGCGGGCGACCAGAAGTTGGCCGACAGCATGATCCACGACGGGCTGTGGTGCGCGTTCGAAAAACACCACATGGGCCTGTCCGCCGAATACACGGCGAAGAAGTCTGGCATCACGCGCCGCATGCAGGACGAGCTGGCGCTGCACAGCCATCAAAAGGCGCTCAAGGCGATGGAGTCGGGCGCGTTCAAGGACGAGCTGATCCCGCTGCAGGCGTCCGACGGCCCGATCGCTGTGGACGAAACGCCGCGCGCGGACAGCTCGCTTGAGAAGCTGGGCAAGCTCAAGCCCGCGTTTTCCGCCGACGGCACGGTCACTGCCGGCAACGCGCCGGGCCTCAACGACGGCGCCAGCGCTTTGCTGCTGATGAGCGAGAACAAGGCCA
>DATCIV010000205.1:0-5477 GCA_036507575.1 Candidatus Bipolaricaulota bacterium
CCCCCTTCTTCATTCTTCGATCATTCAGCAGATCAGCTCTTGCGACTCCCTGTCAAGGATGGGCTTGCGTGAGGACATCCGGAGGAAGCGCTTCACCGCTTTCCACCATATCTTCGAGGATGAGATCTACCGCATTGCGCAGGTTCTGAAGCGCCTGTTGGGTGGTATCTCCCCACGCGTGCGCACCCGCAAGGGCGGGGATATAAGCGCGCCACACCGCGTGCCCTTTGGGTTTGTCAGGCCAGGCGTCTTGTTCAAGCACCACACGGAACGTGTAGGATTTCATGAACCGCTCCCGAATTGGCCTCTTGATTCGTTGTATAGTGCCATAGTTGCGTGCACTCATCGTAGAAAAAGAACGGTGGGCTGTCAATAGTCCTGAGAACGCATCCGACTTCGTACCGTCGGACTGTCAGTCGGATGCGTTCCTGTCACGTCGTCCAAGGGGTATTGGCGACGTGGATCAACTCAATTGCTTTGCAGACGTCTTCTTACTGACCGTTGCATCCAGAACTTAACTTTTTATTCACAACTGCGCACCGGCAAAAATCGTAAGGCCACTCATCACCGACAGATGATCTCGCGTCTGGAAGCACCGCAAGATCGGTGTCTCCCCACACAGGGCATAGGTTCTGACCCGTCCCGGCAACAAGTAGAAGCCCGACTCATCCACGAACACAAGGGTGAAGCCGTCCATTGCAACCTTTTTTTGAGTTCGGGCCAAACTTCGTCGCGCCACTGCTGGATCTGTTTTTCGTTTCGTTGGGTAGCCCGCTCGATGGGGATTTGCGGTGTCCAGTTCAGTTGCTTCAAGAGCCGAGAGACATGTGCTTTGTGGTACGACATCCCCGCTCCTGGCCTTGCCCCGCCCGCGAGACGATCGCCGGCCGGGGTTCGTGCGCCGACTGTGGGAAAGGGTCTGGTAACGCGTGAACAAGCAGAAATCCCCAAGGCACTCTTGGCAATCGGTCGGCAGCCACCTGGGCGACAAGCTTATGGATACGGGGAACCTTGTTTTCGGCGCCCTGGTCGTCGGCCAGATGCTCAGTGGCCAGCCTTACAACTGGTGGCTCACGCTGGGCGGGCTCATCATGTGGATCGGATTTTTCATCGTGGGCACTTTTCTTGTATACTTCAGTAGAGGCGATGAATGATGACACCTCTATTCTTCATGCTCGGCGGTGTGCTCCTGGCAGCAGCAATCCTTGCGGCGTTCGTCGCGTACATGATCAGGTGCGAGCGTCAGCATCGAACCTAACCAAACCACAACCAAACCTCAAAGCTTGATCTTGTGCTGCTGGCAACAGGCGGTGACAGCGTTCTTCAGAAGCATGGCGATCGTCATCAAGCCCACGCCACCTGGCACAGGCGTGATGTACGAACACTTGGGCGCTACGGGCTCAAAGTCCACGTCGCCCACCAACCGAAAGCCGCTCTTCTTCGAAGAATCTTCGACGCGGTTGATCCCCACGTCGGCCACCACCGCGCCGTCCTTCACCATGTCCGCCGTCACATAGTGCGGCTTGCCGATGGCGCTCACCAGGATGTCGGCCTGGCGGCAGATGTCTTTAAGATTCTTCGTGCCGGAGTGGCACAGCGTCACCGTGCAGTTGGCGTACTTGCCCTTGCGCGCAAGCAGCACGGCCATGGGCTTGCCCACGATGTTCGAGCGGCCCAGCACCACCGCATGTTTTCCGCTGGTCTCGATTTGGTAGTATTCGAGCATCTGCATCACGCCGTTGGGCGTGCAGGGCAGAAAGCCGTCCTCGTCGCCGATCAGCAGCCGGCCCACGTTGTAGGGGTGAAAGCAGTCCACGTCCTTGTCCGGGTTAATGGCCTCGATCACGGCGCGCTCGTCGATGTGCGGGGGCTGCGGGGATTGCACCAGCAGGCCGTGCACGCTGGCGTCGCGGTTCAGTTTCGTCACCGCGTCGAGCACTTGGGTCTGCGCGCTGTCCTTGGGCATCTCGATCTTGATCGACCGCATGCCGACCTCTTGAGCCGTAGCCACCTTGTTGCGCACGTAGACCTGCGAGGCCGGGTCTTCGCCCACGATGATGACGGCCAGGCAGGCCGTGATGCCGTGCTTGTTTCTTAAAATTTCCACGTCGCGTTTGATGCCATCCAATACGTGTTGCGCAACGGCTTTCCCTTCCATCAGGCGCATGAGACATCCTCCTCTATGCAGCGTCGGACGCCACCAGCTTAGTCAGAACCTGATGTATTTCAACCATCGCCAGCGTGTCGAGCCGGCAGTACGCCTGCAGATCCGCGATCATGCATTCCCGCTCAGCACCCGACTGCATCTGGAGCATGCGGCCCCACGCCAGCTGCGCTTCATCGCCCTGTTGAATGGCCAGGTTCCCGTAATTCAGGTGTGGAACCACGATAGGCAAGACCTTCTTGAGCGAGATCGAGCCGCCGAAGGCCGAGTGATGATAGTTTTTTTTGAAAACGCTCATCTGGTCCCACAGCCTGGCGACGACGGCTTCCAGTTCAGCGCGATGTGCGGGAAAAGCGGTTGTAAGGCTTTGCAAAACTCCCCTTTCGAACGAGGCGTTGTAGGCCACGATCGAGCCTCGCGCGCCCAGGCATTCCAGCAGGGATTTGATCACGCGTGGGCGTGGATCGTGTGGATCAAGGTGCAGGTATTCGCCGTGGTGAAGCGTGCCATCTTCCTCCAGCCGATGGCAGCTGAACTGAAAGGGAAAGTGTTGATACGGCTTCATCCCCACAAAGCGCGGGATGGCTGGGCCGAAGGTCTCAAAGTCGAAGAAGTGCACGGGATACGCCAGCGTCGCAAGCTGCGCACGGATGCCTTCTTTGTTGACGTGCAGAAACGCCTTATGAACACCATCCACGTACGCCTGTTGCTTGGGAGTGAGCGGAAAATCCGCGGGCAGCTCGTCGAGGAACAGGATGTTTCGTTCTCGCAGCTCCTCCTTTTTGGGTCCACTCAAGCGCGGAATGCCGATCGCCAGCTTGCGATCCCCCACGCCCGCCCAACAATGGGTTTTGAACGGGCACTGGTAAGGAGTTGCGCAGTGCTCGCCGATGGGGATGGGGGGCGCTTGACGAAGTTCAAGCAGGCGTTTGAAGTCTCGCAGTCGCTCACGGGCGTCGGGCAGCAGGCCGAGCACTTCATCGGTCACGTCCTCTTGTTTGAACAACTTGGACAGATCCGGATAGACGCACTCGCCGTTGAGCACCATTACCTGCGTGCTTTGGATGGGCAAGCCTGCGCCTTCGAGCACGTAGCGCTGGATCGCCAAGTCGTCCAGATGTTCGTCCTTCACGCGGGTGGAGGACTTGACCTCGATCAGGTCCCAACCATGCCGCCCTCTGATCAGCACATCGGCGATGGCGTAGGTGTCGTCGAAGTGAAAGGCCCCTTCAAAGAGCGTCGTTGCGCCTTGAGCAATGGCGGCTTGGGTGTCTATAACGGCTTTGGACAACTCCTTGTGACTGTTCTGGATCAACACGCCGCCTGGAAAACACAGGCGCGCACGCCGACCCACCTCAAGCCCCTGCTCGAAGAGAAAGCGTTGAAAACCGGGGGCAGGCGTGGCTTTTTCTGGATCGTGGATCTCAAGCCACAGCCGCTTGGCGCACTGTAGACCCGAAAGATAGCGAGACTTTGAAAGTGCGGGCATGCGCGCCTCAGATGAAGGTGGCGATCTCGTCCAGCGGCTTTTTCGTGATCTGGGGGACTTTCGCCCCTTCGGCAGGGTAGCCCACCACGAGGTTCAAGAACGGCTTTTCATGCGCCGGACGCTTGAGGATTTCGTTCAGGAAATCCATCGGGCTTGGCGTGTGGGTCAGCATCGCAAGGCTGGCGTGGTGCAGCGCGGCGATCAAAAAACCGGTGGCAATGCCTACGGACTCCTTCACGTAGTAGTGCTTGACCGTTGATCCATCCGGCCTGAGGTCGTGCATTTTGGCGAAGATGACGATCAGGTATGGGGCTACTTCGATGAAGGGCTTGTGCTCGTCGGTGCCCAGCGGAGCCAAGGCTTCGAGCCACTCCTTGGGGGCGCGGCGGGTGTAGAACTCGTGTTCTTCCTGCTCCGCGCGGATGCGGATCTCGCGTTTGACGTTGGGGTTTGAAACTACCACAAAATGCCACGGTTGCAGGTTTGCCCCGTTGGGCGCGGTGCCGGCGGCCAGCAGGCAGTGCTCGATGATCCGGCGCGGCACGGGCCGATCGGAGAATTCCCGCACCGTGCGCCTGCGCTTGATCTCTTCGTAGAACGCAAGCGCGCGCCGCTGCATCTCGTCCACGGGGTACTGGCGGTAGCTGGCCAGAGGGGTGAATTCGCATTTTGGCATGCGTTGATTATGGCCCTGCTTGGCTTGACCGTCAAAGTGAGGCTTAACGCGTTCGCTGAGGTTATCATGAGGGAGTTTGAAATGAACCCGTACACTCGGCAGCGTGAAGAAGACTATAATTGATTGTCATTCCGGACGTGCGCAGCACGATCCGGAATCCAGAAAGTCTTTAGAACCTCTGGATTCCCGCTTTGGCGGGAATGATCAAAGGTACTGGCAAGCAAACTTAACACTGCCGTGTAGCCAATGGTTGACACGATAGAGAATAAGGAGGAGGACCCATGAAAGTCCTAAAGAGACCCAATCGTCTCTACGACACCGCTCGCTTCGGGCAGCCAGCAATTCGGGTTTACCACAAAAAGGGGAGGGGCAAGCAAAGTCCTCGTTACTTGCTCCGGTGCGGATGCTGCGATGAGAAACTGGAGATTTACTACGCTGACGATGGGTTGGAGATCGGGGGAGTCAATGGGGCTATCGAGGATTGGCGGGAGATCCTTCTCCCCTTACTTTACATCGAGAAAGAGAATGGGAAGTTTCGCGGCACGTTGCCAAAGAAAACACAGGCACCAACCAGCCTTCCCAGCCGACGCCGGGGACGGCGCAGCTAAAGCCCCCGTGGAGCGACTACTCATTGATCTATAGCAGAGAGGAGAATCGGGGATGCGCGTCGCCGCACTCTACGACATTCACGGGAACCTCCCGGCCCTTGAGGCCGTGCTCCAGGATATTCGTCAAGCAGGCGTAGACCATGTGGTGGTCGGGGGCGACGTGGTTCCAGGCCCGATGCCGTGTGAAACGCTTGCGCGCTTGCTGGACCTCGACCTGCCAGTGCAGTTCATCCAAGGCAATGGCGACCGTGTGGTGCTTGCACAGTTGTCAGGCACGGAGCCAAGCGAGGTTCCAGCACAGTTTCGAGACGTCATCCGCTGGGTGGCGCAGCAGCTGCACCCTGAACACCAAAAGGTGCTTGCCAACTGGCCTAAAACGCTCCGCCTCCAGGTTGGTGGGTTGGGCGAAGTGCTGTTCTGCCATGCCACGCCGCAAAACGACACTGACGTATTCACCCGTTTGACGCCTGAAGACCGCCTCTTGCCGGTCTTTGAAGGGGTCAACGTATCTGTAGTGATCTGCGGGCATACTCACATGCA
>DATCIV010000206.1:0-2069 GCA_036507575.1 Candidatus Bipolaricaulota bacterium
AAGGGGTTGATCCCGGCCAAGCCGATGCACAGTCCCACCGCGCCCTCGCGCCACGGCCGCCCGTGCGAGTCGGCCACCAGCACGCCCACCTTGACCTGGAAGGCCGCCTCAAGTGAGTGGCACAACGCGCGCGCGGAGCGGTCCGGGTCCTGCGGCAGCAGCACCGCCTGGTTCTCTCCCGCATTGGAACGGTCCACGCCGGCGTTGGCGCACACGATGCCCAGGTGGTTTTCGCACAGGACCACGCCGCTGGATTGGCGCACGATGCGCTTGGTCTGCGACAAAATGACCTCAAGCAGCGCGGGCTCTTTTCCGGTCGCCTGGGCCAGCTCAAGCGCCCGCGCTGAAGGGCTGACGGCGCCCAGGTCCACGATGCGGCCTTCGGCCTTGGAGACGACCTTGTGCGCGAGCACCAGCACGTCGCCCTGACGCAGGGTGATGCGGTTTCGCTTCAGACACGCCACCACCAGAGCGCCCAGATCGCACGGCCCGTTCACCAAAGGGAAGTGCAACAGCGGCAGGATCTCTAAAGCAGGGGGCGCGCTCATACGCCTGGAAATTTCAAGCCGACGTCGCGTTTCTTGTAGCGTTGATCCAGGGTGATGAGCAAGGCCGTCAACAGCTCCATCGCCCGCGCATTTCGCAGCCCTCCTGCGTCCAGGGCGCGGGCGCCGATCCCCTCGATCAAGGCGCGCACGGTGGCGTTGGCTTGCGCGTTGTCGCCGCACACCAGCTCATCGCTGTGCAGCGGTTTTGAGAACTGCTGCAAGGCGAAAGCCGACGTGGTCTTGAACGCCGCCACCACGGGGACCTGCGCTCCCACGGCTGCCTGAATCGCTTCGGCGGCGGACCCCTCGGACGGCAGCTCGGCCTGCGGCGGCTTGTAGCTGCTCAACGGCACGGACACGTCCACCAGGATCTTTCCAATCAGCTGACCTTTGAGTGCGCTGACGGTCGGCAATTCGTGCGGATGCGGGACGGTGAGGAACACGATCTCGGCGTGTCCGGCGGCCTCGGCGTTGTCGCCGGCGTGCAGCTCAACCGGGCGGTTGAGCTCCGCCTTCATCTCCACCACCGCTTCCTGCGCCTTCTCCCGCGTGCGCGAGCCCACCCACACCTGGTGACCGGCCAGGGCAAAGCGCATCGCAAGTCCCTTCCCTTGATTCCCCGTCCCTCCCAACACCGCGATCTTCATGAACCCCCTCCTCCGTAAGAGGCATCGTATCAAGGGCCTCAGATGCCCCGCAACCCGGCAAACGGTACCATCGACTCATGCTCATCCTGGGATTGACCGGCGGCATCGCGACCGGCAAGGGCGTGGTGGCCAGCACCTGGTCGCAGGCGCCGGGCGTGCGGGTGGTGGACGCCGACCCGCTGGTTCATGCGCTGTATCGGCGAGAAAGTCCGATCCACCAGCAACTGGTCGAGGCTTTCGGCCCCACGATCCTCGATGGGGAAGGGGGCATCAACCGCAAGGCGCTGGGGAAGCTTGTGTTTCAAGATGAAAGCGCGCGCCGCACGCTGAACGCCATCGTGCACCCCGCCGTGCGCGCGCAATACGCAAGGCTGGCTCAGGAAGCGCTTGCACAGGGGGTAGCAGTGTTCGTGGTCGAGGCCGCGCTCCTGCTGGACTCCCAGCCCGACCATTCTTTCTTCAATGCCTTTGTCACCACCGACCTAGACGAGCAGGAGCAGCTGCGGCGCTTGATGGCCCGCGACGGGCTTTCCAGCGAAGCGGCGCTGAGTCGCATCCGCGCCCAACTGCCGCGCGCGCTGAGGCGCAAACGTGCGGATTACGCCCTGGACACCTCCGGCTCAATGGAGCAAACCCAAGCCCGCGCGCGCGAGCTGCTCGCAAGAATCGAGCGGGAACTCGGTTGAAGAGTCCCCCGCCATCTGGTATTTTCAAAAGAGCACGCTGATGGTAAAGGAGTGACGCATGACCGTTTTGTGGTGGGGGGTAGGGCTGATCGCCGTGATCGGTTTCTTCGCCGTCGGCATGTACAACGGCCTGGTGACCGCGCGCAACCGCGTGGGCAACGCCTGGAGCCAGATCGACGTCCAGCTCA
>DATCIV010000207.1:0-6148 GCA_036507575.1 Candidatus Bipolaricaulota bacterium
AAGGGGTTGACTTCAGTCATTTTTCAAGCGTCAAGCGCAGGATCAAGCGCTGCGCTGAATGCCGACGATCTTGTAGGTGATGGTGCTGGTGGCGGTCTTGAGCTTGATCTTGTTGCCTTTGCGCCGCCCCATCAACAGCTCGCCCAAGGGGGATTTGGTGGAAATGCGGCCGTTTTCCAGATCCACCTCGGCTGGGGAAACCAACTCCACCACGGTCTGCTTGCCGGGGTGGTTGTCCGACTCCAGGATCACGCGGGAGCCCAGTCCCACCTTGTCGGTGCTGATCTCCTCTTCGTCAATGACCTTGGCGTTGTTCAACAGCTCCTCAAGCCGGCTCACCTCGGTCTCGAGCAATTCCTTCTCGCGCTCAATGTCGATGTACTCGCGGTTTTCGCGCAATTCACCGTCGTGTTCCTTGGCCAGCTTCAAGCGCTTGGGGATCCCTTCGTGCAAGAGATTCAAGCACTCCTGCAGCCGGGCCTGCTTCTGCGCATACCCTTTTCGCGTTAACAGGATCTCTTCTTCGTTGATCGACATGACAACCTCTCTCCAACGCTGGCGCCAGGTAATGACTTTCCCTGCCGGAAATGTTTCCTTGAAAATAGGAACGGGGGGAGATCAACTCTCCCCCACTCGGATACTATATCACAACCGAACCCCGTCTTGCAACAGTGGTTTTTACGCCAAGCGGCAAGCCTGGTCGATCTCCGCCCCCAACTGGCGGCGCAGGCCGCGCAACGCTTGGGCGGCCTTGGGTTTGGCCTCGACGATGAGGTCCAATCCTTCGTACTGCTTGAGCCGCCGGCGGAAATGCTCTCGGATCAGCCGTTTGATGCGGTTTCGCGTGGTCGCTTTCCCCACTTTGCGGCTGACCGTCAGCCCCAGTCGTGCGACCCCTTGCGTGCGGAGCAGGTACACCACAAACAGCTCCCCTTCAAAGCGGCGCCCTCGGCGATACACGCCCAGGAAATCCCCTCGTTTGCACAGCCGGCTGGACTTCGGAAAGCGGGCGTCGTCAGCGGCTGCGGGCTGCCGCGGCGGAAAAGGAGGTTGTTGCAACTGTTTTGGCCTCATGCTATCTTTGATCCTAACATTCGGCTGTTCGTGCCGACTTGAGGTTTCAATGAGTGGTGTCAGTTTCGGCCTTGTGCGTCGACGATCGGGGTTCCATTGTCCTTTGTTTGTATTGGCCCTGCTCCTGTTTTTCAACGTTGCGCACGCCCAACCCCTGTCCTTGTGCGATTATGCGCCGCCCAGGAGCGAGCTCGGCGACTTGAACACCGTCGTTGACTTTCGCGCTTTCAACAGCCCCGGCCGCGACAACACGATCTACAGCGGCACGTTCAAGCTCGACGGCGTCTACCTGTATGACGTGCAGACGCTGGGATTCACGCTCAACAGCAGCATCAAATTGGACCTGGGCGATGCGACGCTGAACAACGTGGACACTTCGCCCAACTTCAAGCTGTTCGTGGGGGACAGCGACTTTTTCACCTTTCTGGGGTTGGACGTCCAGGGCATCGGCCCCATCTCCCTTGACCATTTCACCTATTCCGTCCTCACCGGCTATGGGTACGGGCGCTTTCGCGACGTGACCGCGTTTGCCCAGGCGCTGAACATCCAAAACCAGCTGTTGCGACTGGGGAGGCTGGCCGAGTCATTGCCCGTAGAACGACTGGAACACATCGCCGATTTGATCACGTCGCAGCCTTCAGACGCGCCCTTGAGCCAGCTGGTCAACGACATCCAGCAAACTCTGGAGAACTCAGGGATCCTGTTGGGTCCCTTGGCAGCGCCCGGCTTGCTGAGCATCGAGCAGATCCTGGAAGATGGCACGTCCACGAATTTCTGCGGTTGGGAAACGTCCCTGGGGTTGTCGGTGGGGAGCCAATCGGAAAACGTGCTGGGTTTGTTCGCCTTCAAATACGCCCTGGCGCCTGCGCCGCGCTCGCAGTTGAGCCTGGATACGAGGCTTTCTTTTGCCCCGGACGTGTTTGGATCGCCCCTGGGGACCTTCTTCCTGGATGCGCAGATGACGTACACGTATCGTCTGAGCGAGTTCATTAATTCGACCTGGAGCTATGACTTCCTGCGCAGCAGCACGCGCGGCAGCTCGCCCATCGAGGTCCAATCGCTGAACATCTCCATCGGATTTACGAACATCGTGCCGTCGCTCAGCCTGCTGCTCGAGTTGGACTGGTCCCTGGCCACCGGCACGCCCGGATGGAGTCGCACGATCAACTTGAACGTGGGATATGAGATTTTTTAAAGCGCTGTGCTTGGCAACCTTGATGCTGTGGTGGGCGTCTCCCGGCAGGGGACAAGAGGCGTCGCAGCCGCCCGCGCAGAACTACCTGATGGTGGAGATGATGCTGGGCATTCAAGGCGCCGTGATCGGAGGCGGGCTGGGCGTGTTTGGCGTGGGCCAGCTGTTGGAAACAGTCAACCCGTGTCAATCGCGCCCGGAGGATGAGGTGGGGATCTGTCAACTGGTGCAGTCCTTCCGGTCGCTGTGCCTGGGGTACGCCGTGGGCATCCCGGTCGGCACCACGCTGGGTTTTGTGCTCGCCGAATTGCTGTTGAAGGTTCCAGGCAACGTGTGGGGCGCGCTGTTGGGCAGCATGCTGGGCGAAATGGTGGGCATGCCCCAGTGCAGTTTGATCAACTTGATCGGCTTTTTGCAGGACTTGGGGCTGACGCTCAGCTTCAACCCGTCCCCCGAATCCGATGTGTCCTTGTTGCTGAACCCCTTCATGCTCGCCGCCTTGGGGGCGACCTTGGGTTATAATCTAGACCTTCTGTTCAACAGCGCGCCTGCCGCCCCGTTGACGCTTCCCTTGTTCGCGTTGCGGTTCTGAAGCACGCGGCGCTTGCGGCGAGTGCGCTTAGATGAAAGTGCAGACCTTGTACGGAGGAAGAACCCATGTCGGATGCGCTGACTCAGGTCGAGTTTGAGTTTGTCAGCATGGGGCAGGGGCCGGCGCTCCTGTTTCTGCACGGTCTGTTTGGTCATCCCACCAACTGGCAGCCCATGATGGAGGCGTTGGCCGGAGAGTATCGCGTGCTTGCCCTGAGATACCCCTTTTTCGAAGACAAGCGCCTCCACGGCGTCCAGGCGCTGACCGACTATACCTTGGCCTTCATGGATTCCCAGGGCATCGAGCGCGCCAGCCTGTGCGGCAATTCCCTGGGGGGACAGATCGCCCTGGACCTGTGCCTCAAGCAGCCGCTGCGCTTGAACAAGCTCATCCTGGCCGGCAGCGCCGGGCTGTGGGAGGCTCAACCCAACAGCCAGTTGCCCCGGGCCACGCGGGAGTTCATCCGCCAACAGGCGGAAAAGATCTTTCACGACCCCCGGCACGTGGACGACGAGCTGATCGAAAAGCTGTACGAGATGTTGCAGGACCGCGTGTTTGTGCGCACCCTGCTCAGGCTGGCGCGGGACACCCAGGCTTACACCCTCGACGACAAACTGCAGTACATCCAACAGCCCACCCTGCTGGTGTGGGGAGAAAACGACAAGATCACCCCGCCCGAAGTGGCTCGCGTGTTCAAGCAGAAAATCCCCGGCTCGCGACTGGTCTTCCTGCCGCAGTGCGGGCATGCCCCTCCCCTGGAGCAACCGGAGCGCTTCACCGAGGAAATCCGTAGCTTTCTGAGCGAACCGTTTGGTCAAGCCTGAGCTCTGAACCACTGCGCCAGCTGCTGCAGCGACGCGCTGCGGCGCAGCTTGTCGAGCGCCTGTTCCTCCAGCTGGCGCGCGCGCTCGCGGCTGATTCCCAGCCTTTGCCCGATGGACGCCAGCGTGTGCGCGACGCCATCGTGCAGTCCATAGCGCAGGCTGAACACCTCATGCTGGCGCGGGCTCAGGCGGGGCAGCTCGCGCTCCAGCGCCTCCCACCACAGCTGGCGAAACGCCTCGCTCTCCGGAGAAGTGACCTTCTCATCCGCCAACAGCTCGTTGACGTCCTTGCCGTCTTCGTCGGGAGATTCTTCCAAGGAAATGGACCCCTGCAAGGCGGCCCTGACCTGCAACACGCGCTCTGCGGAGACCTCCAGCGCCTGGGCCACCTGTTCGGTGCTCGGCGCGTTGCCCTGGGCATCCAGATACGATTGCTCGTACGCCTCGATGCGCTGGGCCAGCTGCAGCACGCTCAACGGCAGGCGCACCGTGCGCCCCTCCTCGGCCAGGCTGCGGCGCATGGCGTGGTGGATCCACCACAAGGCGTAGGTGCTGAAGCGAAATCCTCGCTCGGGGTCGAATTTTTTCACCGCTTGCAGCAGGCCGATGTTCCCTTCCTGAATCAGATCCAGCAGGGTGAGGTGACCTCGCAGGGTGTACTCGCGGGCAGCGTAGACCACCAGGCGCAGGTTGCACAGGGCTAAGCGCTCCTCCGCATCCGGATCGCCCTGGCGTGCGGCGCGTGCCAGGGCCAGTTCGGCGGCGGGGCTCAAGAGGGGATAGCGGCCCACGTCCCGCAGGTACAGGCCCGTCAAATCCACCTGCATTTGCGGATCTGCCACGGAAGCGGCCAACAGGCCCGTTGTCTCCAAACCCACGTCGAGTGCGCCGTCTTGTGAATCCATTATGGTCAATCCTTGCCTGCGTTGTCGGGATATACACCCGAAGTGGCTTGCCCTGTAGTTTAACCCCGCGCTTTGCGAGTTGACAAATCCCCGCGCTGCAGCGGCTTCAAGGTTGCACCTGTTGCTTCAGTTTCTGCAGATACTCCAGGGCTTGCAAAGGCGTGAGGGTGTTGGGGTCCAACTGCAGGAGCTGCTGGATGACGGGATGGTCCTCCACCTGGAACAAGGCAAGCTGTTTGACCACGCGCGGGCCGCGCCGGGATTTGCCCTCCTCCATGCCCTCCAGGGGGTTGGCGGCCAGGATGCGTTGCAACAGCGCCTCCGCCTCCTGCACCACCACCTGCGGCAACCCGGCGAGCCTGGCCACGTGCACCCCGTACGATCCCGCTGCGGCGCCGGGGGCGACTTCGTGCATGAAGATCACGTCCCCTCCGTATTCCTTGACCCGCACGTGCATGTTGACCACGCCCGGCAGCTGGTCGGCCAGTTGGGTCAGCTCGTGATAGTGGGTGGCAAACAGCGTCTTGGCCTGGACGCGCTTGACCAGGTATTCGGCCACCGCCCAGGCAATGGAGACCCCGTCGAAGGTGCTGGTGCCGCGGCCCATTTCGTCCAGCAGCACGAGGCTGTGGGCGCTTGCGTTGTTGAGGATGTTCGCCGTTTCCAGCATCTCCACCATGAAGGTGGAATACCCCCCGGCCAGCATGTCCGAAGCCCCCACGCGCGTGAAGATCTGGTCGAACAAGGGAAGGTGCGCGCTGCGCGCGGGCACAAACGAGCCCATTTGCGCCATCAAGGCGATCAGCGCCACCTGGCGCAAATAGGTGGACTTGCCGCTCATGTTGGGCCCGGTCAGCACCACCAACTTCTGGCCGGCGTCCAAGCGCAGGTCGTTAGGGACGAAACTGTGCGCCTGCAGCAGCATCTCAACCACAGGGTGGCGCCCTTTCTCGATTTCCAAGGCGAGACCTTGGGCAAAGCGGGGTCGCGTGTAGCCCTGGTGGTGCGCGATCTGGGCCAGGGCGGCAAGCACGTCGAGGGAAGCCACCGCGCGCGCCAGCGCCTGCAACTCTCGGGTGTGGGTCGCCACCCGATCGCGCAGCTCCAGGAACAGTCGGTATTCCAGCTCGCGCGAGCGCTCCTGGGCGGACAGGATCTTCTCCTCCAGTTCCTTGAGCTCGGGTGTGATGTAGCGCTCGGCGTTGCTCAAGGTTTGCTTGCGGTGGTAATGCGCGGGAACCTTGGCCGCGTGCGCCTTGGGCACTTCCAGGAAATAGCCGAACACGGTGTTGTATCCAACCTTCAAAGAGCCGATGCCAGTGGCTTGTCGTTCTTGCGCCTCCAGCGCCAGGATGCGGGCCTGCGCCCCTTGGGCCTGTTCGAGCATGGCCTCAAGCTCCGGGTGAAATCCCTGGCGTATGACGCCGCCTTCCTTCAAGGTGGGAGGCGCATCGTCACGCAACGCCTGCTCGAGCAGCTTGGCCAACTCGCGCAGCGGCGGGTTTTCCAACGCCGCAAGGACCTCGGTCAGCGCCGCCACCGGCTTTGCCTGGCACAGCGC
>DATCIV010000208.1:0-4742 GCA_036507575.1 Candidatus Bipolaricaulota bacterium
CGCCCCGTGCCGGGGTCCCGGTACTGCGGGAGTTTTTCGATATACGTGTTCAACAGTTTCTCTAACTCGCGGTAGGTCACCAGCTTGTTCGGCAACTCGTGCTGCTCGGCAAGCTCGCCCAACACCGCCGCGTCGGTGGAAGGCCCGGTCTTGGTGCGCCGCAGCACGGGCAGCTTGAGCACGTCGAACAGGATGTGGGCCACTTGCTTGGGCGAGTTGGGGTTGAACTCCTCGCCCGCCAGCTGCCGAAGCTCGGAGCGCAGCACGTCCAACTGCTTGTTCAGGTCCAGGCCGTGGGACTCCAGCACCGCGGGGTCCAGCAGCATGCCGGCAAGCTCCATGTCCACCAATACCTCGACGAGCGGCACCTCCACAGTCTGAAACACCGTCTGCAAACCCTTTTCTTCGAGCTCCTTGCTCAAGACTTGGCGCAGCCGCACCACCACCTCGGCGTCCGCCGCCGCGTAGCGCGAGGCTTCGTCCAGGGGCACCTTGCGAAAGTCCTGGTCGCTCAGCTGCGCGTAGTCCGTCATCTGAAAGCCGAGGAAGCGGCTGGCGATCGCATCCAGGCTGTGCTGGCGTGCGGCGGGGTCGAGCAGATACGAGGCCAGCATGGCGTCGAAGACGATATGTTTGAGCTGCACGTCGTAGCGGCGCAGCACCTTGGCGTCGTACTTCAAGTTCTGGCCGATGATGTGCAAGCGACTTTCAAGGAAGGGCTTGAGGGAGCGCAGGACCTGCTGGAGATCCAGTTGTCGAAAATCCCCTTCGTGGGCCAGCGGCAGGTAATAGCCTTCCTGCGGCTCGAACGCAAGCGACATGCCCACGATCTCGGCCGCGCGCTCGTCGGTGCCCGTGGTTTCCAGGTCGAGCGACACCCACTGCGCCGCGCTCAATTTTTCCAGCAAGGCGTCGAAGGCCGCTGGGTCCTGCACGAGGCGCACCTGCAACTCGTCGGAGGAGGGCCGCTCCAGCAAATCGAGCTCCTTGAGCAGGCTGTGGAATTCCAGCTTCTCCAGCAACTCCTTGAGCTTGGCCTTGTCCGGCGGGCGGGGCAGGCACTGCTCCAAGCTGGGACCTGCCTCGATGCGCTGCAGCCGCGCCAGCCGGTAGCTGAGCAGGGCGTCCTGCCGGTGATTTTCCAGGGCGTTGCGGGTGCGCGCGCTATCCACTTCGCCCACGCGCTGCAGCAGCCCGTCGAGCGACTCGAACTGCTCCAGGAGTTCCTGCGCCGTCTTCTTGCCGATGCCGGACACGCCCGGGATCTGGTCGCTCGAATCGCCCACCAGCGCCAGGAAGTCCGCCACCTGATGCGGGTAAACGCCCAGGTATTCCTTCACCCGGTCACGGTCGTAGCGATCGAAGGACTGGCCGGGCTGGCGGCCCGTCTTGAGCACGAAGACCTTGTCGCCGACCAGCTGCATCATGTCCTTGTCGCCGGTCAGCAACAGGGCCTCTACGCCGCGCTCGCGCGCCTCCAGGGCCAGGCTGGCCATGAAGTCGTCGGCCTCATAGCCGTCTTTGGCAAAGCGCGGCAGGCCCAGAGCGTCCACCAGTTCCTCGATGACGGGGATCTGCACCCGCAGGTCGTCCGGCAGCGAGGGCCGGTCGGCTTTGTAGCCTGAGAAAAGATCGTGCCGGTGGGTCGGCGCACCGGTGTCGAAGGCGATGGCCACGTACTGCGCGGGGTACTCCCTCAGCAATTTGAGCACCGTGCGCGCGAAGCCGTAGACCGCGCCGGTGGGAAACCCGTCGCGCGTGGAGAAGCCCGCCATCACGTGGTAGGCGGGGTGGTACACCGAGCCGGCGTCCACCAGCACCAGCCGTTGCTCGGTCTGGCTCATTGCGCCCCCCTGGCCGCGTCCTGCAACCGGCCCACCACCGTGCGGACCTGCAGCAGGCAGCACAGGGCCAGCGCCACCGCATCCGCGGCGTCGTCGGGCCGGGGCGGCGCGCTCAAGCCCAGCAGGCGCTGGACCATGGCCTGGATGTGGATCTTCTGCGCCTTGCCGCTGCCGGCCACGCGCCGTTTGACCTCCATCGGCGTGTACTCGTACAGCGGAAGCCCGCAGGAGGCGAGCAACACCACCCCGCGCGCCTGCGCCACCTGGATGCCGGTGGTGACGTTCTGCTTGAAGAAGAGCTTTTCGACCGCAAGCGACTCGGGGGCATATTGCTTGATCAAGGCGATGGTTTCCTCGTAGATGTGCTGCAGGCGCTCGGGCATGCCAAGTTGCGGAGGGGTGGTGATCACGCCCGCCTCCGCCAATCGGTAGCCCGCCGCCGTGGCCTCGACCACCGCGTACCCCACCGTGGCCAAGCCCGGATCGATGCCCAGCACGCGCATCCCGGGCCTCATTCCTTGAGCAGCTCGGACAGGTGCTTCCAGCGTGGATCCTTTTGACCAGCGTGGCTGCAGGAGCAGGCAAAGCGGTTCAAGTCCTTGCCGCACGAGGAGCAGATCCCCTTACAGTCGGGCTTGCACAGCGGCTTGAGGTCGAATTGGCTGAGCAGCAAGCTCAGAAAGATGGGGTCGAGCTCGATCTCGCTCTCGCCGACCGCGTAGCTGAAGTCGTCCGGCAGGGTTTCCGGCTCGTCCGTCCCGCGCAGCGCCAACTCCTCTTCCAGGGCGATGCGGGCCGGGATCGGCGTCAGGCAGCGGCTGCAGACCCGGTCCAACTCCAACTCCAGTTTGACGTCGACGAAGACCACATTCTCCGCGTGCATCGTCGCCACGCCCTCGGCGTACAGCGGGGAACGGATGTGGACGGGCTCGAAGAAATCGGAGCCCTTCAAGGCGAAGTGGCCGGAAAACGGCACGGACACGCCCTTGCGCGCGCGCAGGGACTTGAGGTCAAGTTTCATCGCGATCACCCCGACTGGAGGATAGCGCTTTTGCGCGTGCGCCACAAGTGAGAGCGCATGCCTTCTGCAAGGCACTCGTGTGCCCGCGCGCGTGGAGTTCAATTCCCGCAACCGGTACAATGCAGCCGCTTATGAACATGGACCAGCGCCGCCTTGCCGCCATCATGATCACCGACATCATCGGCTACACCGCGCTCACCCGGCGCGACGAAAGCCTGGCGTTGTCCCTGCTGGAGGAGCATCGGGCGCTGTGCCGCGACCGATTCGAAAAACACCATGGCCAGGAGATCAAGACGATGGGCGACGCCTTCCTGGTGGAGTTCCCCACCGCTTCCGACGCCGTCGGCTGCGCCATCGAGATTCAGATGACGCTCAAGCAGCGCAACGACGCAAGCCCGCCGGAGCGGCGCATTTACCTGAGGATCGGCATCCACGTGGGCGAGGTGGTCCACCGCTACGGGGACATCTTCGGCGACGCGGTCAACGTGGCCTCGCGCCTTGAGCCCTTGGCCGAGCCCGGCGGCATCTGCATTTCCGCCCCGGTGTACGACCAGGTGCAAGGCGTGGGCCACCCCATCCTGCCGCTGGGCAAGCGCGCGCTGAAGAACATCCAAGAGCCGGTGGAGATTTATAAAATCGTCCTGCCGGGCTCCGGCGAGCTGGACAATCCGCTTGCCGTGCCCAAGGAGATCCGGTCCATCGCCGTGCTCCCCTTCGCCAACCTGAGCGCCGACGAAGAGAACGAGTATTTCAGCGACGGGCTCACCGACGACATCATCGCCCAGCTTGCCCGCATCAGCGATTTGAAGGTGATCTCGCGCGCCTCGGCCATGCAGTACAAGAACACCACCAAGAACCTGCGCCAGATCGGCCAGGAGCTGGGGGTGACCACCATCCTGGAGGGCAGCGTGCGCAAGGCCGGCAAGCGCGTGCGCATCAGCGCCCACCTCAGCAACGCACAGACCGACGAGCAGCGGTGGGCCGAAACCTACGACCGCCAGCTGGACGACATCTTCGGCATCCAGATCGAGGTCGCTCAGCAGATCGCGGCGGCCCTGAAAGCGCAGATCTCCACCGCCGAAAGGCGCCGCATCGAGCGCACTCCCACCGCCAATTTGGAAGCCTATAACCTGTATTTGAAGGGCCGTTACCACTGGGGTCAGCGCACGGAGGAAGCGCTGCACAAATCCATCGGCTTCTTCGAGCAGGCCATTGAAAAGGACCCCAAATACGCCCAGGCGTATGCGGGCCTTGCCGAGGTGTACAACACGCTGGGCGACTGGATGGTCATCTCACCCACGCAGGCGTACGACAAGGCCAAGAAGGCGGCCAAGAAGGCGCTGCGCATCGATGGCTTTTCCGCCCGCGCCATCACCTCGCTTGCCCACGTGAGCCACCAATACGATTGGGATTGGAGCGGCGCCCTGCGACAGTATGAACGGGCGCTGGCCCTCAACCCCGGCCACGCCACCGCGCGCCATTGGCACGCGGAGTGCCTGGCCGCCATGGGCCGGCTCACCGAAGCCCTGGATCAGATCAAGCGCGCCCAGGAGCTGGACCCGTTTTCGCGCCAGATCAACGCGTCGTTTGGTTTGATCTTGTACTTCATCGGGCAATACGACCAAGCCATCGAACAGTACCAGCGGGCGCTGGAGGTGGACCCGAAGTACTTCGCCACCCCCCTGTTCATGGGTACGTCCTACCTGCAGATGGGCATGTTGCAAGAAGCGTCCGTGCAATTCGAGCGCGCGCTTGCGCTCTCAGGCCAAAGCCCGCTGATCCTGGGCTGGCTGGGTCACGTGCGCGCGCGCCAGGGACATCGGGGCCCGGCGCAGGAGGTGTTGGCCACGCTGCAGGCCATGTCCGCCCGCCGCTAC
>DATCIV010000209.1:0-3061 GCA_036507575.1 Candidatus Bipolaricaulota bacterium
GATTGGATGACCGCTGACTTTGTGCCTTTCAGCGTTAACTTGATTTTCTCAACACCCGCTACGCGCACGGGCGAAATATCCATCCGCGCCGACAATCCTTCAGGCGAGCCGGCCAACGATAAGGAATTCCGCGTACCCGTGATCTTTTAGCTTGCCTGGGCTAATATGCCGCATGCGCACGTTTTTGCTCATCTGGTTTAGTTCTCCCTTCTGCCGAAACATGGAAATCCACCTGCCCGATCAAGACCAACCGCTAGCGGACCCACCGTTGCTGCGCTAAAGAGCCAACGCCGCCAAATAGGACTCCAGCGAGATCTTGCTCCAGCCGGCCAAGCTTGCGGCAAAGCCTTCATACGCCTGGCGCACTCTTGCAAACTGCGCATCCTGCGCGGATACCTCGTCGAACACCACCTGGGTCAGCCGCTTGAATTCTCTTAACACCTCGTCCGGGAAACGCAGGATCTCCACATCGGGAAATTCCTGGTGAATCTTGGCAAGCGCCTTTGCGTTCTCGGTCTCGAATTGGGCAAAGGACCAGTTGGTCACGTCCATGGCCACCGCGCGCACGATCTGCTGCAGCTCGGCAGGGAGCTTGTCCCACGCGTCCTTGTTGATCGCAAGCTCGGTCACCGGACCCGGCTCGTGCCAGCCGGGGTGGTAGTAGTACCTGGCCACCTGCGGAAAGCCCAGCAACACATCGTGATAAGGGCCCACCCATTCGCAGGCGTCGATCGTGCCCGTCTCCATCGCGGTGAAGATCTCCGCGCCGGGCAGGTTTACCGTGCTCACGCCGGCCTTGGCAAGCACCGCGCCTCCCAGCCCCGGCATGCGCATCTTCAACCCTTGCAGGTCGGCCAGGCTTTCGAGCTTGCGGTTGAACCAGCCGCCCATCTGCACGCCGGTCGTCATCATGGGGAAAGCGACCAGGCCGAACGGATCGTACGTTTCCTGCCACAGCTCAAGCCCTCCGCCGCCGAACAGCCAGGCCATCATCTGCTCGTAAGTAAAGCCAAAGGGCACGGACGTGAAGAACTGGGCTGCAGGCACCGTGCCCGCCCAGTAATAGGCCGAGCTGCTGCTGGCCTGCGCCGTGCCGGAGGACACCGCGTCAAAGGCGCCCAGGGCAGGCACCAGCTCCCCGCCGGCGTACACCTCGATCTCTAAAGAACCTTTGGTCAGCGCCTTGACCTGTGCCGCGAAGCGCTCCGCGCCGGTCTGCAGGATGGGGAAGTTCGGCGGCCAGGTGGTGACCATCTTCCACTGGAATTTTTCCGATTGCGCATTCTGAGTTTGGCTGGGCTGGTTGCTTGGGGTGGGGCCTTGGTTGCAACTGGCCAGCAGCGGCAGCGCGCCGGCTAACGCGGTCGACGTCAAAAACCTGCGACGGGTAACTGCGTGCATCTGCTTCATCGTAAAGCTCCTCTCACTTTTGAGATGTGCCTTGGGAATGCGCTCCCCATTGTAGCTCAGTCGAAAAGCCGGAGCACGGCCGTCGCGTCGCTCAAATCATTCAGTAGGGCATCGGGTCGGTGCGCGCACAGCGCTTCGGGCCCGATCCAACCGCTGGCCACTGCCAGGCAACGCAGGCCGTTGGCCTTGGCGCAGTCGATGTCTTTGGGCGTGTCGCCGATGATCCAGGTGTCCTGCGGCGCGAAAGTTTCTTCGAAGAACGCCTGTGCGCGCCACACGGCGATGGGCGGCAATGCGTTTCGCTCGAGCGCGTCGTCGCCGAACGCGCCGACGTGGAAGTGCTGATCCAACCCGGGTGGGATCAGCTTGGCCCGGGCGCCTGCCTGGATGTTCCCCGTGACCAAGCCCAGGGCAAGATCCTCTCTCTGCGAGCAACGCTCGAGCAACTCGACCACGCCGGGCAGCGGTGTGACCGTGCCGACGGGGCTGAGCGCTGGAAAGACGGCGATAGCATAGCGTTGCAGGATGCGATCGGTCGCCCCTTCGAGGTCTTCTACGGCGATGCAGTTGCGCTCGAGCAGCGTCTTGACGATGAGCCGGTCGGTCGAGCCCAGGTACACGTCGCGCGTGGCCTGGATGGGCCGGCCCACTTCGACTTCGATGGACTGCACCATGATCTTGCCCGCTGCGCCGTCCGTCTTGACCAGCGTGCCGTCGATATCGAACAACAGGAGTTTGCGAGCTGAGCGCTTCATGCACGGCGATCTTAAGGGAAGGTTGCGTCCGGGTCCAGCAGGAGGGTGAGGGCTCTGTTAAGATGGTTTGAATGGATGCGGATCTCCTACCCGAACAACGAGCGCTTGCCACCAGCCCGCTGACGCAGCGCGTGTGGCTGCAAGGGCCGGCCGGCTGCGGCAAGACGACCGCCGGCGTCGCGCGCTTGGCGCACATGCTGGAGCAGGGCGTCCCCGCCCATTCGATCCTGATCCTCGTGCCGCAGCGCACGCTGGGCTTGGCCTATGCCAAGGCCGTGCGCGCGCCCAAAGCCTTGGCGGGCGGGCTGGCGGACATCCTCACGCTGGGCGGGTTGGCAAGGCGCATGGTGGAGCTGTTCTGGCCGCTGGTGGCTGCCAAAGCGGGCTTTGCCCATCCCGGTCGTCCGCCCACCTTTCTGACACTCGAGACCGCGCAGCATTACATGGCCCGCGTGGTGTTGCCCCTCATCGAACAGGAGCGCTACTTCGAAACCGTCACCTTGCAGAGAAACCGCATCTACAGCCAGGTGCTGGACAACCTCAACAAGGCCGCCGTGGTGGGCTTTGCGCACAGCGAGGTGGGGGCGCGGCTGCACGAGGCGTGGGTCGGCGACGAAGCGCAGGCCAACGTCTACGACCAGGTGCAGGAATGCGTCAACCGCTTCCGCGCGTATTGCCTGGAGAACCACCTGCTGGATTTTTCCTTGCAGCTTGAGGTGTTCTTGAAGCACTTGTGGCCGCATCCGCCGTGTCGCACGCACCTGATGGCGCGCTATCAGCACCTGATCGCGGACAACGTGGAGGAGTTCACGCCGGCGGGCTGCAACTTGCTTGCCGAGTGGTTGCCGCAGTGCCAGTCGGCGCTTGCCATCTACGACGAGGATGGAGGGTACCGC
>DATCIV010000210.1:0-3829 GCA_036507575.1 Candidatus Bipolaricaulota bacterium
CTCGGTCCCGTCCACGTCAATTCGCAAAAGCTTGCCCAGCAGCGAATTCAAGTTTTGCCCGTTGCCCAGCGGATCGCCACCCGAGCCGCCGTCGCCCATGCCGATGTATAGAAAACCGTCGGGGCCGAACTGCAGCTGACCGCCGTTGTGGTTGGCGAAGGGTTGTGCGATTTCAATGACCACTTTCTCGGTGGGGTCGGCGATGTCTGCGTCTTGGCTCACGTGGTATTCGGCCACCACCGTGCGTCCGTCGGGCCGTGCGGTGTAGTTGACAAAGAAGCGGCCGTTGTGCGCATATTGCGGGTGGAACGCCATGCTGAGCAACCCTTGCTCCCCGCCGAAGTCCACGCGCGATCGAATGTCCAAGAAGGGTTCTTGTGATGTTTGGCCGTCGCGCACGATGCGGATCAATCCCGGTTGCTCCACCACAAACAGCCTGTCCGATCCGTCCCCTGCATGGGTCAGGAACACGGGTTGGTCGAAACCGTCCTCGACCGGCGTCAGCGTCACGGCGGGGGCGGGATTTGTCGGCTGAGCCTGACATGGATCAAAGGGCTGCGCCTGCGATGGGCTCCAGGGAGCGCCGAAAACTACCGCGCACAAAAGGGCGGACAAACACAGGATTTGTTTCATGCGGACCCCCGTGATGGTGTTTGAATTATAGGGGCAACTGCACCGCACTGACAATGGAAAACGCCTTAAACAGGAGCGCGCTCGTTCAGGCTTGCGTTTTGTAGCGTCCAGGAGAGCCCGTCCGCAGCCGCGTGCGTGGAGAACTTTTCCAGCTCCGCGCGCGGCAGCACCAGGGTCAAGGAGACTTGACCCGCTTCGTAGCGTTGATCCTGCACCTCGCCTATGCGGTGCAGACGATCGAGCCATTGGCCCTGGTCATAGGGCACGGCGAAGGTCACCCGGACCTTGCCGTGGTCCAGCAATTGAACGATTTGCTTGAGCAACTCCTCCAACCCATCCCGCTGCAGGGCGCTGACTTGCACCGTATGCGGGAACTGCCCCTTGAGGTGTTCCAGCGCGGCCATGGCCTGCTCCGAGACGGCGTCCATCTTGTTGAACGCGTGCAGCAAGGGAGGCCATGGATGAGGGTCCAGCACGTCCTTGAGCACCTGTTCGACCGCGCGCCATTTGAACTCCATCTGGGGATCGGCAGCATCCAGCACGTGAAGGATCAGGTCCGCTTCCTTGACCGACTCCAGGGTGGACTGGAACGCTGGGACCAGTTGTTTGGGAAGTTTGCGGATGAAACCGACGGTGTCGGCAAAAATGGCTTCGGTTTGATCCGGCAGTTGCAGCCGGCGGGCGACCGGGTCGAGGGTGGCAAACAACTTGTCCTCGACCAGCACCTGCGCGCCCGTCAGGCAATTGAGCAGCGTGGACTTGCCCGCGTTGGTGTATCCCACCAATACCACCTGCGCCATCTCGTGGCGCTGCCGCTGCTTGCGCTTCACCCCGCGCTTGACCTGAACTTCCTTGAGGGATTGCCGGATGCGGTGGATGCGGGTGCGGATCTGGTCGCGCTCCATGGCAAGCTTGGTTTCGCCGGGTCCGCGGGTGCCGATGCCGGCGCCCAGACGGCTTAAGGCTTCGCCCCACCCTCTCAAGCGCGGCAGCAGGTACTCCAGTTGCGCCAGCTCCACCTGCAGCTTGGAGTCCACGGTCTGGGCGCGCTGCGCAAAGATGTCCATGATCAGCTGTGGTCGGTCGATGACCTTCACCTGCAACAGCTCTTCCAGGTTGCGCCCCTGCGTGGGGGTGAGTTCGTCGTTGAAGATCACGGCGTCCGCGCCGCTTGCCTCCACCAGTGCCTTGATCTCATGGGCTTTCCCCTTGTGGACGAAGGTGGCGGCGTTGGCCCGGTCGCGCCGCTGGATCACGGTGCGCAGCACGTCAAGCCCGGCGGTGCGGCACAAGGCCTGCAACTCTTTGAACGTCTCGTCGTCCTCGCCCCCGCGCTGCTGCTTTTGGGTCTGCAGACCGACCAGCAGCGCGCGCTCGTGCGCGAGCACCCGGGCGCGAAGTCCAAGGCGATCTTCGATCAAAGGCCGTTGCTTCTCGTTTGCTTCGTTCATGACACCTCCTTGACCTCAATGCTGGCGCCCAATTGGCGCAGCTTGCCTGCCAAATCCACGTAGCCGCGGCCGATGTGTCCCCGGTCAATCACGCGTGTCTGGCCGTGAGCGGCGAGCCCTGCGAGCATCAAGGCGGCCCCGGCGCGGATGTCCGTGGTGTGCACTTCGGCCCCTTCCAGTCGCTCCACCCCGTGGATGAAGGCGCTGTCGCCCGCCACGCGGATTTGGGCGCCCATGCGCGCCAACTCAGGGACTTGACCGAAGCGATCGGCGAAGATGGTTTCTCTGATCAAGCTGTCGCCTTGCGCCAGGGTGAGCAGGGCCATCATTTGGGGTTGCACGTCGTTGGGAAAACCAGGATAGGTGCGGGTCTCAAGCTGCACGCCCCGCACCCGGGCGGGCGCGCTCAGACGAACTTCGTTCGGCGCCTCTTCCACGGTGCAGCCCGCCTCCTTGAGCTTGACGAGCAAGGCTTCCAGGTGGGCGGGCACGCACTCGACCGTGACCTGCCCGCCGCTGATGGCCCCGGCGATCAGGTACGTCCCGGCGTTGATGCGGTCTGCGATCACGCGATGCACGCTCCCGCGCAGCCGGGCTTGCCCCGCCACCTCGAGACGATCCGGCCAAGCCTGCACCTGCGCTCCCATGCTGTTTAACAGGGCGATGAGCTCGTACACCTCCGGCTCATGGGCCGGATTGTACAAGGTGGTTTTCTCCGGGATCAGGGCGGCCGTCATCAGCAGATGCTGGGTGGCCCCCACGGAGGGGAAATCCAGATACACCGGCGCGCCGTGCAGCTTGGACGCGCGGGCGTGAACCACGCCTTCGTGCAGTTCCACCTGGGCGCCAAGCGCTTGCAGGCCTTTGAGGTGAAAATCCACGGGCCGAGGGCCCAGCACGCACCCTCCCGGCAGTGGAACGCGGGCCTCGCCCAGCCGTGCCAGCAGCGGCCCCAACACGATGAACGAAGCCCGCATGCGGCGCACCAGGGTGTCGGGGGCATGCGGTTGCAGCGCGCCGTTCTCGCTGAGGCGGTATTCGCTGTCGCAGGCGTTGATCCCTTTGCCCAAGTGGGACAGCAAGGCGCTCATCGTTCTCACGTCCTCGACGATGGGCACGTTGTGAAGCGTGACGGGTTCATCGGTCAGCAGCGTCGCTGCCAGCAGGGGAAGGACGGCGTTCTTTGACCCCTCCACCTGCACGCGGCCGCTCAGCCGTGCGCCGCCCTGGACGGTATAACAACGCGGCTTTTCGACGAGCGGGGGGTTATTCATTCAGCATGAGATCCAGAAACTGCTTGTTGTCCTTGGTGGCCTCCATCTTGGCTTTGATGAAGGTCAACGATTCCTGCGTGTTGGTCATCTCGCCGATGATCTTGCGCAGAATCCACACGCGCTTGAGCGTATCCTCGTCCAGCAGCAGCTCCTCGCGGCGCGTGCCCGACAGCTCCAGGTCGATGGAGGGGAAGATGCGCTTGTTGGTGAGGTTGCGATCCAGCACCAGCTCCATGTTGCCGGTGCCCTTGAACTCCTCGAACACCACCTGGTCCAGGCGCGAGCCCGTGTCGATCAAGGCCGTAGCGATGATGGTCAGCGAGCCACCCTCTTCGATGTTGCGGGCTGCGCCGAAGAAGCGTTTGGGCGGGTAGAGCGCGGCCGGGTCGATGCCGCCGGAGAGAGTCCGCCCGCTGGCCGGGACCACCAGGTTATAGGCGCGCGACAGGCGAGTGATAGAGTCCAAAAGGA
>DATCIV010000211.1:0-9260 GCA_036507575.1 Candidatus Bipolaricaulota bacterium
GCAGGCCAGTACTGCAGAGCGGGTCCTACCGTGTATTCTGACCGTACTTGCTCTTCCGTCGCGCAAGCAAGACACATGGCGGCGTCCAGCTCGGTCTGCAACTGCGACGCCTCATCGGGCAGGATGAAGGCGGCTTGCAACGCCAACAGCGCGCCGAAGGCAAACGAAAAGACATGAACGAACAGCATCAACTCGCGCACGGGTCGAAGACCTCCATCGGCTGTCGATGAAGTCATGGTAGGGGCGCACGCGAGGATGCACAGTGACGTGCGTTGCTTATAGTTCCAGCTCCATGAAGATCGTGTCCTTGAGCGGTGTGTCGTAATAGCGCGGGATGGGCTTGAAGCCGTGGGCTTGATAGAGCGCAATGGCGGCCTTCATGTACGGCAGCGTGTCCAGGCGCATGGCGCGATATTTCAGTTCTTTCCCTGCCTGAATGATGGCCTCCACCAGGCATTTCCCGATGCCTCTTCCCATGAACTCGGGGCGTACGTACAACCGCTTCATCTCGCAGATGCTTGGGTCAAATTCAAACGGGCGCACCGCCACGCAACCGGCCTCCTCCTCCCCGCACCGTGCCAGCAGCAGCCTGCCTTGAGGCGGAGCGTACTTGCCCGGCAGCTCGGCAAGCTCTTGCTCGAAGCCCTGGAAGCACAGGTCAACGCCATCCGGATCGTTGTCGTCCAGCCACTGTGCGTACTGGCGGAACAGCGCGTGGGCCTGGTCCAATTCGCCTGGGGAAGCAGCGGTCAAGAGCTTGATGCGCGTTGCGTCTTGGGCTTCCTGGGTGGACATGCCTTCATTGAACGTGGCGGACGGCGGCATTGCAAGCGACGGCGCATTGTCAGGGCGAAGGGGAGGGGATACACTTGCGACAGGAGCGCGATATGGCGAAAACTACAGGCTTACAGCAGATCATCTTGACCTATGAGGATTACGTGCATCTTCCCGACGATGGGAAGCGCTACGAAATCCTGGAAGGGGAGGTATTCGTGACCCCCGCGCCGAAAACCAAACACCAGATCATTTCATTAAACCTTGCAGTGGTTCTCCAACAGCACGTTCGCAAACACAAGTTGGGCCGTGTGCTGACCGCCCCCACCGACGTCATCCTCTCGCGCACCAATGTGCTCCAGCCTGATCTGCTCTTCTTGTCCAACGAGCGCCTGCGCTACCTCAGCGAAAAGAACGTCCAGGGCGCACCGGACCTCGTCGTGGAGATTTTGTCAGAGTTCACGGAGGATCAGGATCGCACGGCAAAGAGGCAGCTCTATGCGCGCTATGGGGTCAGAGTCTATTGGTTGATCGACCCCGACGCCGAAACGCTGGAAGCCTACGAGCTAGATCCCGCCAAGCGCAGCTTTCGCCACAATGCGACCTACCACGGCTCGGACGGCGTTCAATCCGCTCTGTTTCCCAAGCTCAAGCTGAAACTCCAAGAGCTTTGGCTCTAAAAGCCGGCCTCTAAGAAGCTGCCAGCCGTCAAGCACTCATGGGAGCCCATGCCTTCTAGCAAGCTCCCTCTCCCAAGAGTGCTCATTGTACGACAGTTTTTTCTGGTTGTCATTCCCGCCCCGGATCCGGGGTCCGGGGCAGGCTCCAGCGGGAATCCAGACCTGGTAAGGGTTGATCTGGATCCCTGCTTTCGCAGGGATGACAAGCAAAGGAGCTTTCAATCTCGTTTCCCAAAAAGTGTCGTGCAATAAGTCCCAAGAGTGGGAGAGGGAGAGGGTGAGGGCTGATGTGTTGGTTTGCTTGCGCTTGAGGGATGCTCACTTTAGAGTGAACGCGACCATTCCCTCAAGGAGATTCTTCGTATGCGCATCGCCAAGAACCTGCTGGAGCTGATCGGCCAGACGCCGATGGTCCAGCTGAATAAAATCAACGACACGAAGGTAACCATCCTGGTCAAGCTGGAGTACCTCAACCCGGTGGGCTCGATCAAGGACCGCGTGGGCCTGGCCCTGATCGAGGACGCTGAAAAGCAGGGATTGCTCAAGCCGGGGATGACCGTCGTCGAGCCCACCTCCGGCAACACGGGGATGGGCTTGGCGCTTGCCGCGCTCTTGAAGGGCTACAAGCTGGTGTGCACAATGCCGGACAAGGTGAGCCCGGACAAGGTGCTGCTCCTGAAAGCCTTCGGCGCGGAGTGCGTGGTCTGCCCCACTGCCGTGGCGCCGGACGATGCGCGCAGCTATTACTCGGCCGCGCGGCGCATCGCCAAAGAGCGAGGCGCGTACCTGCCCAACCAGTATGAAAATCCGTCCAACCCGCTGACGCACTACCGCACCACGGGCCCCGAGATTTGGTCTCAGACGCAAGGGAAGCTCGACGCGTTCGCCTGCGGCGTGGGCACCGGCGGCACGATCAGCGGCATCGGCCGCTACCTCAAGGAGCAGAACCCCAACGTCAAAGTCGTGGGCGTGGACCCGGAGGGCTCGATGATCTATACCGAGTACTATAAAAAACCCCACAACGTCCACACCTACGTCATCGAGGGCATCGGCGAGGACCTCATCCCCGGCGCATTGGATTTGCAGGTCATGGACGAGGTGATCCGCGTCTACGACAAAGAAGTCTACCTGTTCTGCCGCGAGCTGCTCAAAGCCGAGGGCTTGTTCCTGGGCTCTTCCGGCGGCGCTGCGGTGCTGGGCGCCTTGCGCTACGCACGGACGATGAAGCGCGGGACGCTGGTGGTGCTCGTCCCCGATTCGGGGCGCAACTACCTGACGCGCGTCTACAACGACGACTGGATGCGCGAAAAAGGCTTTTTGGAGTGAGGGCGCTTTAGGCCAGGAACACCACGTACAGCAGCAACGAGAGCGCCAGCGCGCCCGCCAGCAGGATCACCCGCCAGGTCCCATCCCGCGATTCCTGCTGCGAAGCCCCAGCGCTGCCGGCGCCGATCAGGCGATTCACCCCTTGCGTGATGCCGCCATCGAAATCCCCTTGCGCCAATGCCGGGATCATGGCGTTGAGCACGCCGTCCAGAAACGCATCCGGATACAGGCTTTTGATCCTATCCCCCACGGAGATGTGAAGCGCCGATTCCTCCAGCGAGACCAGCAGGAACAGATGGTCCTGTTCAAGCGCCCACGCTTGGGTGATGGCCTCGTCGTAAGCGTTGACCGACATGCCTTCCAAGGTGGGCACGAGCAACACGTAAACGCCCCGGCCCTTCTCTTGTGCGTACTCGCTGAGCGTGGCTTCCAGTTGCGTCCTGGTCGGCTCGGACAGCACGTGCGCCAGGTCGTTGACGTACCCGCTGCGCTCGGGTAGCTCTTGGGCCTGGGCGGCGAAGGAGCATATGAGGCCAACGCAAAGAAAAACGACTGCACCCCTCATCGGATAACCTCCTAAAGTATTCGGGAGCTTGCCGCAAGGAGCTTAC
Source organism: Candidatus Bipolaricaulota bacterium (assembly GCA_036507575.1). Taxonomy (GTDB): domain Bacteria; phylum Bipolaricaulota; class Bipolaricaulia; order RBG-16-55-9; family JAJCYT01; genus DATCIV01. The sequence goes on from DATCIV010000211.1 coordinate 3,392, forward strand.
CAAATTTCGCCGGCAAAAGCAGAAGCGTTAGCCTTACTCCTTCAACATGAGCCATCGGAATTCAGGGTGGAGTTCACACCCCGATCTTGCGTGGTTATAATGCCGCCATTCTTGGAACGCGAAGTCATAACGACGACCGCCGTGCCGGGGTCGTTGGTTTGTCACCTTTTTGTCACGTGCTCAAGATAACGTGATCCGTCGTCAATGCTTCATCGCTCAAGGAGAGAGAATCCATGGCTACCGTGTCAGCCGAGTCCGCTTCACCCCGTCCGTCCCTGCCCGTTGCCAAGCAGTTCACACTCAGCTTTTACTGGCTCACCTGGAACATCCAGTGGACGGCCATCATCTTCATCCTCATGCCGCTGCAGGTGCTGGGGATGGTGGGGGAGGAGCACAAGGCGTTGGCCCTGGGCGTGGTCACCAGCCTGGGGGCCGTCATCTCGCTCGTCTTCCCTCCGCTGGTCGGCGCGCTCAGCGACCGCACGCGCACGGCGCTTGGGCGGCGCAGGCCTTACATGCTGTGGGGCTCGGCCCTCGACGGCGCGGCCTTGCTCTTGCTGGCCTTCATCCCGCTGTGGCTGCCCATGCCCTGGTCCATCGTCTTTTACGTGCTCGCCGTCATGCTTTTGCAATTTGGCAGCAGCGTGGCCACCTCCCCCTACGCGGCGCTCATCCCCGACGTGGTGCCCGCATCTCAGCTGGGGCTTGCCTCGGGCTGGCTTGCGCTGATGACGCTGCTGGGGAATTTCTTGGGCAATCTGTTAGGCGGCTTTGGGCTGGAGCCGCTGGGCGGCATGGCAGGCGTGTACGGGGTGCTGCTTGGGCTGTTTGCGCTGGGCGCGGCGGTCACGATTCTGGGCGTGCGCGAGCCGGCGCCTCCCGCGGTGACGCCCTTCTCGTGGCGCGCGTTCTGGCAGGGGATTTTGGAGCCTTTGAAAAATCACAACTTCCGCTGGGTGTTCCTCACTCGCATGTTCGTGGTGGGCGGCCAGTGGACCGTCCAGGCCTTTCTGCTCTATTACTTCAAAGACGTCTTCTTCGATTCCAGTACCGGACCCGTTTCTTTTTTGGCCCTGAGCGCCTTCGACGCGGAGCAGGGCGTGGCGTTGTTCCTGATGATGGTGCTGCTGGGCGCGCTGCCCAGCTCGTGGATGGGCGGGCTGTTGTCGGACCGCTTTGGGCGCAAACCCATGGTGTACGTGGCAAGCGGCCTGATGAGCTTTGTAGTTTTCCTCTTCACTTTGAATGTGATCCCAGCCTTTGAAGGCGTCTTGTGGTTGGGGTTGGTGTTTGGGTTGGGGTACGGCGCTTACACCAGCGTAGACTGGGCGCTCGCCTGCGACGTGCTGCCTTCCCAGCACGACTACGCCAAGGACATGGGCGTGTGGCACATTGCGTCGATGGTCCCCCAGGTGGTGTTTCTGCCGGTGGCGGGGCTGCTGCTGGACGTGTTTCAAAGGGTGGGCCAATCGATAGGGTTCGAGCAGCTGGGGTATACGGTTGTGTTTGCGCTTGCGTGCGTGCTGTTTGTGATGGGCACGGTGTTCGTGGTCAAGATCAAGGGGGTGCGTTGATGCCGATTTTTGTGCAACTGCCGCTGTTTTTTTTGCTCTTTGCCTTTGGAATTTGTGTGCTGGGCACTGCCGTGATGCCGGCTGCGGCGTTCTTTCTGTGGGTGTTGGAACAAACCCAGAGCTGGGGCGCATGGGGCCGCGCGTGGGCCGTGGGGGCGAGCGTGGTGACCAGCTACGTGATCTTCGGCTTTGCCTTGATGGCGGTGGCCATCGTGATCACGCGGGCGCTGCCGCGCCTGAAGCCGGGGGAGTACTCCTTCATCTCGCTCCAGGGCGTGCAATGGTTTTTCACCGGCGTGCTCTCGTTTTTGGTCTCGAAATTCTTCCTCGATTTCCTGCTGCTGACGGGTGCAAACGTGGTTTACTTCCGGCTGATGGGGGCCAAGATCGGCAAGGGGGCGCAGATCAACACGAAGAACATCAGCGAATTTCACCTGATTACCATTGGCGAGGGGGCCATGATCGGAGGGCAGTCCACCATCATCGGCCACGTGGGGGAGCGGGGCAAGCTCAAGCTGAAGCCGGTCGTGATCGGCCCCAAGGCCACCGTGGGCCTGGGGGCCGTGATCTTTCCAGGGGTGGAGATCGGCGAGCGTGCGGTGGTCGGCGCCTGTTCCCTGGTGGCCAAGGATGAAAAAATCCCGCCGGGCAGCGTGTACGTCGGCGTACCCGCGCGCGACATCAGGAGTAAGTCCTAGCTTTCAGGCGTGGCAGTCATCTCCATCTCCCTCGATGTGAGAAGGGATGAGGTATCCCATCAAGGTGCATTGTAGCTTGCGCCCCTGCGTATCTGCACCCTGCGCGATTGCCGCCCTGGAAGGGGATGAGTACACTGGCGCCCATGAAAGCCTTTACCTTCAACGGCGTGGCCGTGGCCGCGGTGACGCCCTTCACGCAGCGGGGTGATTTTGACCTTCCCCTGCTCCGGGACCTGATCGAGTGGTGGATCGGCGAGGGCATCGAGGGCATCGTGCTTGCCGGGTCCAGCGGCGAGAAGGCCTATGTCAACCGCGAGGAACGGCTGGAACTGTTTGAGTTCGGCGTCGCCGCTGTGAAAGGGCGCGTCCCCGTGATCGCGGGCACGGGCTTCCCCGGCACCCTTGAGACGATCCAAACCACGCAGGCCGCCGCTGCGTTGGGTGTGGACGCTGCGCTGGTGGTCACGCCCTATTACTACCCCTTGAGCGACGAGGCGTTGATCGCCCACTATCAGGCGGTGGCCGATGGATCGAAGATTCCTTTGCTGCTCTACAACATGCCCCCCTTCACCCATGTGAACCTGAGCCCGCAGGCCATCTGCACGTTGGCTCAGTACAAGAACATCGTGGGCGTGAAGGACAGCGCGGGCAATTTGGAGCAGTTGAAGACCACGCTGGCGCTGGTGCCCCGCAGCTTCTGCGTGCTGACGGGGAGTTTTCCGCTGCTGTCCGAAGCGGTGGCTGCCGGGGCCAAAGGCGCGATCCTGGCGATGGCCAACCTCATCCCCGGCCCTTGCGTGCAGATCCGCCGGTTGGCCGCGGCGGGGAAGGCTCAAGAGGCCAAGGCCTTGAGCACAGAATTCGATCACCTGCAAGCCTGGATCAAGGCGCACGGCATCCCGGGCATCAAGCAGAAGTTGGCGCAGTGGCGCCACCCCGCCGGCTGGCCGCGACGGCCTTTGCTCCCCGTGGGCGCCGTTGAAAGTTGATGGAGCCCTTTGAAATTGACCAAACCGTATGGCTGATCGACACCGGGCTGTATCGTCCCGATCGGCGCACGTTGGCGCTTGCCGACTTGCACCTGGGCTACGAGGAGGCCATGCGCCAAGCCGGCGTGATGCTGCCCGAAACGCGCTTTGAAGACCTTTTGGGCCGATTGAACGGCGTGTTCTCCGCGCTGGACGTCTCCAGCAAAACCCCTTTGAACGAGTTGATCCTCAACGGCGACCTGAGGCACGACTTCGGCCCCTTGAACGCCGCAGAATGGCGCGAGCTGAACGCGTTTTTTCAGGAGGCATTGCCCTTTTGCCGGCGCATCGTCGTGGTGGAGGGCAATCACGACCCGACCCTTTCCGCCTTTGCCAGGCGTTTTTCCAGGGTGGAGGTGGTGGCCTGTTGGCAGCAGGAGGGATGGCTGTACACCCACGGGGACCGCGTGCCGGAGCTGCCCTCCGGCGTCATCACGATCGTGATCGGCCACGAACATCCGGCCTTGTCGCTCAAGGACCCCGTCACCGGGCGTCGGGAGCGCTACAAAGCCTTCCTGCAAGGGCGTTTTGCCGAGCGCGCCTTGTGGGTGCTGCCCTCGTGCAACGCGCTCTTGCAGGGGACGGATTTGACCAAGGAGGGGGTGCTTTCCCCGTTCCTTGCGGAAGGCGTTTGGCAGGGTTGTCTGGCCTACGCGCGGGACGACCAGGGGCGAATTTACCCCTTTGGACCGCTGAATCGGTTGATCTGAAGCGGGGCAGGTGGTAGGATAAGGGAGCCATCGTTGTAAGTACAGCAGAAGCGAGGTGGATCAACGCAGGCACGAATTTTTCAGAGGGGCAGCGCGCTGCGACCACAGGTGCGAGCCTTGAGCAGGTTGGAGCTTGGAAACGATCATAGCGATTGAGGGGTTGCAGCTTTGGGGCATTCACGGGGTTTTGGCGCAAGAGAGCGTTCGTGCGCAGGCATTCGAAATAGACGTCACGCTCAAACTCCCCAAAGTCGAAGCAGATGATTTGACGCAAACGGTTGACTATGACCAAGTGATTGAAACCATTCACCGCCTCAATCAAACGCATCACTTCCAGCTCATCGAGGTTTTCGCTCAAGCCATCGCCCGCCGGTTGTTGACCCAATTCGAGCGCGCCGAGGAAGCCACCGTCCGCGTGCGAAAGCGCCCTGCCTTTCCTGTCGGAGTTCACCTGCGCTGCGTGTGGGCACAGGTGCATGTGCAACGGGGACGGGGGTTCGAGCCTTTCTCGGCTTAGGGTCCAACGTCGGCCGGCGGCAACAGGCGCTTTCTGCCGCGATCTGTGCGTTGGAGGACGCGCAGCATCTGTGCGTGGTGCGCAGTGCATCAGTGTACGAGACCGAGCCAATTGGCGTCCCAGACCAGCCGTGGTTCTTGAACACGGCGGTCGAGGTGTGCACCGGGCTTTCCCCGCGCGCGCTGCTGGGGCGTTGCAAGGCGGTGGAAAACCAGCTGGGCCGCCGGCCGAGCGTCCGCTGGGGGCCGCGCGAGATCGACGTGGATGTCCTGCTGTACGGCCAGTGGCTGGTGCGAGAGCCGGACCTGTGGATCCCGCACCCGCAGATGCGCCACCGCAAGTTCGTGCTGGCGCCGCTGTTGGAGCTGATTCCCCAGGGCGTGGACCCGGTCAGCGGGGTCGCCTGGACAGCGCTTGTGGTGCAGATTGACGATGCAAAGAAGGTGGAATTATTAAGAAAGAGATCTTGATCAGCGCGCGCGGTGCGCCGACGCGGATCGCGCTGCTGGAAGACGGGGTTCTGGCCGAAGTTGACTACGAAAACGGCGCAAGCGGAAGCTTGGTGGGCCACATCTACAAGGGGGTCGCTCGCGACGTGCTGAGCGGCCTTGCGGCCTTCATCGACGTGGGTCTGGGCAACGGCGACAACCTGTTCCTGTCCACCAAGGAGATCAACGGGGCCGTGCTCAAGCATCACAACATCCGCCGCGGCGAGCAATTTGCCATTCACAAGGTGGTTCACCCCGGCCAGCACATGGTGGTGCAGGTCAAGCGCGGGGGCATCGGCGAGAAGAACGCGCAGGGAACGACCAAGATCAGCCTGGCGGGGCGGTACTGGGTGTTCATGCCCAAGGACAACCGCATGGGCGTCTCCCGGCGCATCCCCTCCCTGAAGGAGCGCACCCGCCTCAAGCGCATTGCCAAAGCGCTCAAGCGCCCCGAAGAGGGGTTGATCGCCCGCACCGCCGCCGACGGCGCAGAAGACGAACAACTGCAGCGCGACTTCAACTTCCTGCTGGGCACGTGGAAGGGCATCGAGGAGGAAGCCGTGCACGCCCAGCCGCCCCTCTTGTTGTACAAGGGGCCGGGGCTGGTGCGCGCTTACCTGCGCGACCGCCTGCTGGAGGACGTGGACCGCATCCTGATCGATGCAAAGCCCGTTTACGAGGACGCGCTCACTTTCTTGGATTACCTGCACCTGCGCCAGTTCAAGACCCGGCTGGAACTGTACGACGATGAAGCCCCCCTGTTCGAGCGCTTCGGCGTGGAAGCGATGATCCAGCAGAGCCTGCACCGCTCCGTCCCCTTGAAGGGCGGCGGGAACCTGGTGATCGAGGAAACC
>DATCIV010000212.1:0-8976 GCA_036507575.1 Candidatus Bipolaricaulota bacterium
AAACGCAATTTGAGATCATCGCCTTGCAGTCGGGCACGTTTGACCTGACCCGCACCTCGATGCTGAGCTACCTGGATGCAAGCGGCGCCCGCGTGGAACAGCCCTTGCCCAACCCGCAGCTGCAGGTCAGCGGCACGGCGCTCCCCCTGCCGCAGTTTGAGGTCGTCCCCGAGCAGCCCAAGGCCAACCAAGTGCTTCAATTCTTCGACCGGTCGTCCGCCTCAGGCGGCGCGATCTCCTCCTGGCGCTGGGATTTCGGCGACGGAACCACCAGCAACGAACAGAACCCGACGCACGTCTACCAGGACATCGGCTTGTACACCGTGCGCCTGACGGTCACCGACGCCGCTCAGTGCGCCGTAACCCTGGAGCGCTCGTTCCGCATCTCCGAGGTGATCCCCGGCTCCGTGCCCCAGGCGCCGGACGGCGGCCAAACCAGCACCACGACGGACCCCGACGCGCCGCAGGTGAGCATCGCGCTGGGCGCGGACGTGATCAAGACGGGCGTTGCCGCAACCTTCTCCATCACCCCGGCGGACCAGGCAACCTCCTGCGCCTGGGATTTCGGCGACGGAACCACGAGCGACCAATGTCAGGCCACCCATACCTACATGCAGGCGGGCACCTTCACCCTCAAGGTGACGGTGACGTTCGAGGGAGGGGCGAGCCGCACGCTGAGCCAGTCCCTCACGGTGGCCAGGGAGAACATCAAGCCCACGGCGGACTTCACCTTCACGCCGTTCAACCCGCGGGTGGGTCGGCCGGTGGGCTTTGACAGCACCGCTTCACGAGACGACGATGGCTCGATTGCCAGTTGGAGCTGGGACCTGGGGGACAGCACCAGCGCCACCACCCCGAACCCCATCCACGAATACGCGCGGCCGGGCACCTACACGGTAACCCTGACGATCACCGACAACGAAGGCGCTGCAAGCGAGGTCTTAAGAAAGGACATCATCGTCGGCCTGCCGCTTGCGGCCGTGTCCGATTTGAGCGGCTTGCGCCAAAGCCCTTCCGTTCCCGAGTGGATGGACTTCTACCTGGACGGCGGAGTGGTCACCGACGAGGAGCTGGAGGATGCGGCGCGCCGCTTCGCCAATGGATCGTTCGTGCAAAGCACCCAGTACCGCCTGACCGAAGCGGATTTGAGAGCGCTGACTGACCTGCACGACCTGCGGGTGCTGACCGCTCAATACCTCAAGTCCCAGGACGCTGAGGCGGCAGGGTACGGCAAGGCGCACGATTACGTGCCCGGCCTCGGAGTCAATTACGCCAACCTGGACATCCTGAACGCCGACCATCCGCCCCAATTCGACCAGGTGCCGATCCTCATTTACGCCCCCAACGACGACGGGTCTCTGGAGTTGGCCGGCGTGCGCTTTGTGGCCTTCCAAGCCGAGAGCGCTACGCTGTTTGGCATCAGCGACTGGCCCTCGTTCACACCGCCTCCGCCGCCCGGCGCGCCGAGCGGGACGCCGCCTCCGGGGGGCGTGCCCGGCACGCTGCACGTGCTGACCGTGTGGATCTGGAGGGAGAACGCCGACGGCATGTTCGTGCCGTTCAACCCGGCGCTGAAGTAGTTTTTTACTTGCGCTTGAGGTGACTTGCCATCGTCGTCAGCAGCTGGCGCGCGAGTTCGCGCTTCGGCTGACGTGAAAAGCGCCACTGCTTGCCATCGCGGGCGATGAGCACGGCGGCGTTGTCGTCGGATTCGACAGCTTTGGACACGTCGTTGGCGATGAAAAAGTCGGCCTTCTTCTCCTTGAGTTTCTGACTTGCGCGCTCGAGCACGTCATGGGTTTCGGCCGCAAACCCCACCAACACCTGACCGCGGCGACGGCGCTGGCCCAGTCCCTTGAGGATGTCGGGGGTGGGCGCCAGTTCCAAGGTCAGCGCGCGCTTACCCGCCTTGCCCTGCTTGCGCGCGCTCGGATGCTTGGGACGCCAATCGGCCACCGCGGCGGCCATGATCACCCAGTGCGCCTCAGGCGCGCGGATGCGCACCGCCTCCTCCATCTGCGCAGCCGATTCCACCGCGACCACCTCTATGGCTGCAGGCCCAGGCAGCCCGGTGGGTCCGCTGATCAAGGTCACCTGCGCGCCCAGCTCCGCAGCCGCTTGGGCCACGGCATAGCCCATCTTGCCGGAGGAGCGGTTGGTGATCACGCGCATCGGGTCCAGGCGCTCCCGCGTGGGACCGGCGGTGACGAGCACGCGCTTGCCCGCCAGCACCCCCTGCGATGCGAGCAGGGCTTGGATTTCCCGAAGAATACGCTCCGGTTCGGGCAGACGGCCCGCTCCACTGCGCCCGCTTGCAAGCGCGCCCGCTTCCGGCGGGAGCAGCCGATAACCCAGCCCTTCCAGCTTCCTCAGGTTCTCTTGCAGGATGGGGTTTTCAAACATCTGGGTCTCCATCGCCGGGCACAGCAGCACCGGCCGGCGCGTGGCCGCAAGCGTGGTCGTGAGGTAGTCGTCGGCAAGGCCGCTGGCCAGTTTGCCGATCAGGTCGTAGGTGGCGGGGGCCACCACGAACAGGTCGCTTTCGTACGCAAGCCGAACGTGGTCCAGCGGCGCGTCGGCGAACAGGTCCTGCAGCACGGGTTGGTGCGACAGGGCGGCAAAGGTCAGCGGGGTGACGAACTGCGCGCCGGCGCGCGTGAGGATCACGTGCACCCGTGCGCCCTGCTGGCGCAGCCGACTCACCAGTGCAGCGGACTTGTAGGCGGCGATCCCGCCGCCCACGCCCACCACGATGCGCTTGCCCTCAAGCAGTGCGTCCATACGAGTATTCCACTGTAGCCCTGCGCGCGGGCGCCGGCAAGCGGCGCGTAGGCAAGCGCGCACATTCGAGCGCGCTTGCTTGACAGAACTGCATAGAGCCAACACAATGAATTCATCCATCAAGGAGGGTCGATGCAGAAGGAAATGATGACCCGTGAGGGCCACAACCAACTGAAGGCGGAGTTGGAGCGCCTGGAAGGCGAGGAGCGGCTGAAGGCCGCCGAGCAGATCGCCAAGGCGCGCGCCTACGGGGATTTGAGCGAGAACTTCGAATACCAGTCGGCCAAAGAGGCCAAGAACCAGCTGGAGGTCCGCATCGCCAAGCTGCGCGGCCGGCTGAAGAGCGCCCAGATCGTGGAAGCGCCTCTGGGCAACAACCACACCGTCAGCCTGGGCCACCGCGTGCGCTTGCAGGACCTGGACTCCGATCGCCAACTCGAGTACCAGCTCGTCGGCCAGGCCGAGGCTGACGTCGCGGAGGGCAAGATCAGCGTCCAGTCGCCGGTGGGCCAGGGGCTGTTCGGGCGCAAGGTGGGCGAGTCCGTGGTGATCCAGGCCCCGTCGCGCACCCTCAAGTACAAGATCCTCAACATCGGCTGACGCTTCGTTCGAGAAAAAAGAAGCCGGCCCCCAAGCGCGTCTCGGGGGCCGGCGCCTTGTGCTGCAAGCAGATCTTTAACGAACCTGTTCCTTGAATGACTTCCCGGCGCGGAACTTGGGCACGTGTTTTGCGGGAACCGTAAAACGCTTGCCCGTGCGCGGGTTGATGCGCTGCGTGCTCTTTTGCTTGCGGGCCTCGAAGGTGCCAAATCCCGTAAAGGTGACCTTCTGCTTTTTCTTGCAGCTGCCCACGATCAAGTCCAATATGGAGTCCAGCGCGTTGCGGGCATCCGTCTTGGACAAGCCGCTTTTCTTCGATAGCTGCATGATGAAATCCTTCTTGTTCATCTCTGCCCCCCCTTTCTTTTTAAAGCTGAAGCGGATTATAGCGAACTAAAACTTGAAAGTCAAGACTCCAAGCGAAAAAACCGCAAAGCGGGTCTGATCACGGCTTCATCTTGCGGCACAGGGACGGCGCTCTAACGCAGCTATCCCTCGATGATGCGCTTGCGCGCCCAAGCGCTGACGTAGTCGATCAGAGACACCACCACGATCACAATCAGCAAGTACATGCCCACCTTGGACCAGTACCCTTGCCGCACGGCCCGCAGGATCAGCGCGCCGATGCCGCCCGCCCCCACGATGCCCAGGACCGTGGCCGCGCGCACGTTGATCTCGAAGCGGTAGATGGCCATGGCCAAGAACTCGGGCAGGACCTGGGGCAGCACGGCGAAGCGGAAGCGCAGCGTCTGCGTGGCCCCGATGGCGCTGAGCGCCTCGATGGGGCCGCGGTCCATGGTCTCGACGATCTCGTAGTTCAAGCGCGACAGCATGCCGATGGAGTGGATGGCCAGTGCCATCACCCCCGGAAACGCGCCGGGCCCGTAGGTGGCGATGAAGAAAATGGCCAGGATGATCTCGGGGAAGGTGCGGATGGCGTTGGGGATCTGGCGCAGAATGATCACCAGCCAGCGCGGAAAGCCCAGGTTGCCCGCGCACAAGAACCCCATCGGAAAGGCCAGAAACATGCTGATCGTGGTGCCGATCAAGGCGATGTTGACCGACTCCAGCATCTTTTCAAGGCCGGTCCACAGCTCGCTCCAATCGGTGGCCGCCATCCGGGACAGCATGCCACCCAGGTAGACCATGCCTCGGCTGATGCGCTCCGGATCGACGTTGAAGCTGCTTGCCGCCCACAAGATGCCCACCACGGCCACCAGCGACACCCCGGCCTTCCAGGGCCAGTGGATCTCCTTGCCCTCCACCAGGGACTCGCGGAAGCGCCCGCTCATGTAATCGATGCCAAACACGATGACGAAGATCACGATCAAGATGGCGGCCACCGCCGGGTAATCGAACCAGTTGAGCGCGGTGATCAGGTTCTGCCCGATGCCGCCTGCGCCGACGTAGGCGAGCACGGTGGCGACACGGATGTTGATCTCAAAAACGTAGAGGGTGTAGCTGACGAAGATGGGCAGTATTTGTGGGATGAAGGCGAACAGCACCACCGGCCACCGGCCAGCGCCGGTGGCCTCCACGGCTTCGATGGGCCCCCGGTCCACGTTGTCGGCGCTCTCACTCGTCATCTTGGCGATGATGGCGGCGGAAAACAGCGTCAGCGCAGGCACGCCCGCGATCGTGCCAAGCCCGAAGGCGGCCACAAACAGCACCGCGTAGAGCAGGTCGGGGATCGTGCGCAGGATGCCCATCAAGAAGCGCACCGGGTAGTACAGCCAGGGTGAGCGCGTGATCGTGCGAGTGGACAGCAGGATCAAGGGCAGCGACAGGAGCGCGCCCAGGAAGGTGCCCAGGATGGCCATGCGGAACGTGTCCAGCAGCGGTTTCCACAGCTGGGCCAGCAGCGGTTTCCACAGCTGATCCTGCACCCACCATTCCCACGACCACATGCGGCTCAGCAAGCCGAAAAACCGGTGGGTTTTGTTGATCAGCTCGTCGAAGCTGAACTCCACCATGATGCCGGCCCAGGCGTAAACTGCCGCGATGGCGGCCAGGGCAAGCACCCAGGTGATGCGCCCTTTCAGCCTCACGATGGCTCGCTTCTGGATGCCCTGCGGCGCTCGTGGGCGCTCAGGGAAGCGCCGTAGATGGCCTCCTCGAAGGTTGCCTCCTCCAGTTGCTCCACGGGCTCGTCGAAGATGATGGTGGCGTTGCGAATCCCCACGATGCGGTCCCCAAAGGCGCGGGCAAGCACGGTGTCGTGCAAATTGACGATGGTGGTGATGCCGGATTCCTCGTTGATCTGCTTGAGGTGTTCCAGCACGATGCGGGCCGTGATCGGATCGAGCGAGGCCACCGGCTCGTCCGCCAGGATGATTCTGGGCTCCTGGGCCAGGGCGCGCGCGATGCCCACGCGCTGCATCTGGCCGCCGGACAATTTATCGGCCCGCTGGTACGCCTTGTCCTTGATGCCCACCCGGTCCAGCGCCGCCAAAGAAATCTGCTTGTCCTCGGGACGAAACATCCCCAGCAGCGAGCGCCACGCGCCCGCCTTGGGGATGCGGCCGGCAAGCACGTTGCGCAGCACGCGCGAGCGCTTGACCAGGTTGAACTCCTGAAAGATCATGCCCACCTGCGCCCTGATCTCGCGCACGCGCCGCGACGAGGCGCCGACCACATCTTCGCCATCGAACCAGACGTGCCCGTCCAGCTTGGCTCCGGTGTACTCGATCAACCGGTTGACGCAGCGCAACAGGGTGGACTTGCCCGCGCCGCTCACCCCGGCGATCACCACGAATTCCCCTTCCTTGATGTGCAGGTTCACGTTCTTGAGGGCTTGCACGCCGCTGGGGTAGGTCACCGTCAGGTTCTCGAACTTGAGCATCCGCTCCCCCCTTGACGCAAGCAGTAGGGGCGAGGAAGTTCCCTCGCCCCTATGCATTACTTTCGTGATGATGTGAGGCTGAACCTCATGCTTATTGGTTCTCGCACAGGGCCAGGTTCGGCCGAATCTCCGCGACGACCTGACGCACGGCATCCAGCGAGGAGGATTCCACCTGTTCGAAGGCGGTGCCGTCCAACAGGCTGTCGAGGATGGTTTTCCCTGCTTCCGTTTCACTGATGTTCACCAACTCCTCGGCGATCGCCGTCTGCAAGGCCGGATCCAAGTCGCCGGCGACCACCTGCGGGTCGTTGGGGATCCAGTCGCTGTAGCCGATGATGGGCATCAGGGTGTTGATCTGTTTGTAGATGTCGAAGGGAGCCAGGGTGGCGTCCAAGCCCGTTTCAGCCTCGCGGCCCACCAGGCTCTGGCGCACGTCGTCGAAGCCCCAGCCGATCTGGGTGTCCCCGCGGAACGTGGAGAGCGCGGAACCCGTGTGGCCGCCGGCCACGATCGTCTTAAAGTTGGGGAAGTTGCCCGGCAGGATGCCGAAGCTGGCCAGCTTGGCGCAGGGGAACAGGAAGCCGCTGGTGGAGCTGGTCGAGGTATAGCTCATCGTGACGTTCTTGCCCGCCTGGACGGCCTTGATCACGTCTTCGAAGTTCGCGTACCCGGCGTTGACGTTGGCCATGAGCTGACCCCGGTAGAGCAAAACGCCGTTGCGCACGGTGACGGTGACGACCTTGGCGCCCGACTCCTGCTCGGCCTGGATGGCGCTCAAGGGGCCCATGAAGCCGACATGGATTTCACCCGTGCCCAGTGCGGCCACGGTGGCCGTTTCGGACTCAGGCACGAAGGCCTTGGCCGATTGGATGGCAAAGCCGCGCGCCTGCAACGCCTGCAGCAGCAATTGAGAGAACGGCTCGAGGTCCGGCAGCAGCACGGCCGGCTCGCGGGACGGGATCATGCCCAGGACCAACTCGGCGGGCACAAGCCCCCCTTGCGCCAGCGTGCGCTCCGCACCGGAGGACAGCACCAGCGCACAGAGCATCAGCGCCACAACGCCGAAAACCAAGAAACGATTGCCACGTCTAAGACTCATCTTTACCCCCTTGACTTTGGTGTTTTGTAGGTTCTCCAGCGCAGCCTTTTCGAAATCTTCCCACCTCCCCCAAGGCGCCAGATTCCATCATGTAGTGTATATCACGCCAATGGAGATTGTCAAGGCAGGAACGTAAAAATTATAGCGCCATCGGCAGTGTGCAACCGATGCGCCATGCACTCGAGGTTAAGCACAAGTTGGCAAGCGCGAACGCGCCTGCGCTACGTTCGAAGGAGGTGCAGCCAAGTCCGGATCAGCCGCACTGATAGCGCATGCTGGGGCTCACCTGCGCCGGGGGCGTGCACGTGATGCTTCCGCCCTTGCCGTCGTACAAATAAAGGTCTTGAGGCTGGGAGTCTTTGATGGTCACGGGATGCGCCAGACACCAGTACATGGTCAGGCCCTGGTCGCGGCCGCACGCGCTGTGCAAGGTCAGCGTCTGCCCGGCGCTCAAGGCCACGGCGCCGAAGTAGAACTGGTGGTCCGCATGGCCCGAGGCGCCCAACGCATCGGCAAGCCGCCAGCCGGCGAGGTTAAGGTCCTGACCGACGGCCTGGAGCTTGAAGGTCACCGACGGCCCCGCCGGAAAGTCGGTGCGTTCCACCGTCAGCGCCAGACCGCCCTGGGGCAGGGGCTCGGCGCCTGCGGGCACGGGGGCCTCTTCGATCGCCGGAGGGCCACCGCTGGCGGCAACCGGCTCCATCGCTGCGCCATGGTCCGAGGGGGCGGACGTGGCGTTGGAGGTGGTGGAGTCGTTCGCGGTCGCATGTTCTTGAGACCCCGCTTCCTCCTGCGGCAGGGTGGATGCGGTCCACACCGAGAGCGCGTAGCCCACGCCCACGAGCACGACGACGAACAAAATGCCCGCTACATGATGCGCTTTCATGGCAAGCCTCCTTCAAAATATCCGGACTGGTTCTACGGTCGAGCCGACGCCTGCTTCCAGAAACAGGCGTCCTGCGGCTGAGGGCTTGTCTGTGAAAATCCCTCCCGTCTCCATGGACCGGCCCGCCCACCGCCTTTGTAGGTTCTTTCAGGCGATTTTGCCAGGTTACCGGTTCCATTCGAAGTTCTCAAGCATCACCTGACCTGCATCGTCCCGTGCGGCGCACCCTTGAGAAACGTTTGACAGGCACGCGTTTTTTCGCTAAACTTCCAGGGCCTTTGGAGCCGTTAGCTCAGCGGCAGAGCATCCGGCTTTTAACCGGAGGGGCGAAGGTTCGATTCCTTCACGGCTCACCACTCATCTTATTCCCACCGGGAAGTTCCCTCCGTTTCGCGCGTAGTTCAAGTTAAACCTGATCTGTTCGGAGGGATTTTCGTGCACATCACCCGGCGTCGGCTGCTTCAAGGACTTGGATTGGGCGGCGCGCTCCTGGCCGTCGGTGGGGGAAGCTACCTCATCACGCGCACACGGCAGGCTTCGCCGCCCCCCATCGATCCACAGGAACCCTTCTCCATCCGCGAAGGCCGCATCGACGTGCTGGAACGGCTCGTCGTTGAAGCGCCTTTGACCCCCTTGGAACCCCAAACTTTCGTCACCACCGCAGGTCGTCAGGGGTGGCGCGTGCAGTTGCCCGCTTACCGCCCGTTGGCCACCCCGGCGGTTTTCGACGGCGCCGTCTACCTGGGCGGGGGATTTGGCAGCTACGAG
>DATCIV010000213.1:0-9589 GCA_036507575.1 Candidatus Bipolaricaulota bacterium
TAATGAGAAGTAATTTCCGCACCAGGAGGCCATCATGCCGCGCCGAAACGCCAGCGACTTCGAACTGCCCGGCGGTCTGAAATCGTTTCCCGGCCTGAAAGCGGGCGACGTCACGCACCCATTGGATCGGGATGCCCTGAACTTGCTCAAGCAAATCCCCATCTTGGATCAGGTGGTCAACTGGATGTCCAAGGAGTGGTACGAGCGCCGATTGTATCTGCTGTTTGTTTCCTCCAGCGTGCGCGTGAACGCGCGCATGCTGCCCAAGCTGTACGAGAAATTCCGTTGGGCGATGAAGATCCTCGATCTGGAGGACGAGTTGCGCAGGCAGGGGCGACCGGAGCCCGAGCTGTACATCACCCACAGCCCGATTCCAAACGCCTTGACCGCTGGCACGGATCAGACCTTCATCGTGCTCCACTCCAGCATCATCGACGGTTACGACGAAAGGGATTGGCTGTACCTCATCGGGCACGAATTGGGGCACATCAAGGCCGGTCACGTGCTGTATCTCACGCTGGCCGCCGTCATCCTGATGGTCGTGGACATGATCAAGGTGCCCGGCCGGGAACTGCTGCTCATCCCGCTGCTGGAATGGCTGCGCAAGGCGGAGCTGACGGCCGACCGCGCGGCCGCGCTTTGCGTGCAAGATGAAACCATCTGCCAGTCGTTCCACATGAAACTGGCGGGAGGCACTCGCAGCCTGTTCGACGACATGAACCTCGAGGAGTTCATCCGCCAGGTGGACCTCTACACGCAGCGCGACGACATCCGCGACGTCTTTCACAAGGTCTTCCTCAACGTGTGGAGGACGCACCCTTTTCCCATCTTCCGCGCCATGGAGCTGCGCCAATGGATGCAGGGGCTGGAGTACGAGCGGCTGCTCAAGCGCGGCAAGCCCTCGGGTCAGGCTGCGACTGCCCGCTCCTGATGCGCCCGCGCGAGCGTGCAGCCGGACGCCTGCAAACCACGTTGGACCGCGTCGCACGGGAGACTGAGTGCAGGAAACGCGTCCTTGCAAGGCTTTTGTGACCCACATATAATTCCCGACAGGGACGTCATGCGGCCCTGAAGAGGTGGTGCCATGCACGAAATGTACGACCGATTTGCGGCCGAGGCGAAGGAGATCATGGGGGTTTCCTACGCGGAGGCCGAAGAATGGAAGCACGATTATGTGGGCAGCGAGCACCTGCTGCTGGCGCTGTTGAAGGTGCGCGGCACCGCAGTGTATCGCTTCCTGGAAGAGCAAGGCGTCACCTATGCCAAGGTCTACGCGGAGACCGAGCGGATCGTGGGCAAGGGGGAGCGGCGCTTCCCCACCGATGACCTGAAGCCCACCCCCCAACTGAAGCGCATCATCATATTGGCGCACAACGCCGCTCAGCAATACGGACATCATTTGATCTGCCCCGAACACCTGCTCTTGGGCTTGATGGAGGAGGGCAACAGCGAGGTCGTGCGCATCCTGCAGCAGTTTGGCGTGGATCGCACCAAGCTGGGCCAGCTGCTGACTTCGACCCAAAGCAAGAGCTCCAGCCGCCGCTTGCACCGCTGGGGTTCCGGCGAGGAACGCAAGCCCAAGTCCATCGAATTCGGGCGCAACCTGGTCGAGGAAGCCCGTCAAGGCAGGCTGGATCCGGTGCTTGGCCGCGAGAAGGAAATCGAGCAGGTGATCCAGACCCTGTGCCGGCGCAAGAAGAACAACCCGGTGCTCATCGGCGAGCCGGGCGTGGGAAAGACCGCGATCGTGGAGGGGCTTGCCCAGCGCATCGCAAGCGGAGACATCCCCGGCGCGTTGGCGGACAAGGAAATCATCGAGTTGGACATGGCGTCCATGGTGGCCGGCACCAAGTACCGCGGCGAGTTCGAACAGCGGCTGAAGAACTTGATCAACCAGGTGGAGGCGTCGAAGAACATCATCCTCTTCATCGACGAGCTGCACACGGTGGTCGGCGCCGGCGGCGCGGAAGGCGCCATCGACGCCTCCGCCATCCTCAAGCCCCCGCTGGCCAGCGGGACGATCCAGTGCCTGGGCACCGCCACGCTGGATGAATACCGCAAGTACATCGAAAAGGACTCGGCGCTCGAGAGGCGCTTCAAGAAGATCATCGCGCAAGAACCCTCGTCTGACGACGCCATCGAAATCCTGAAAGGGTTGAAATCGCGCTACGAGAGCCACCACGGCGTCAAGATCAGCGACGAGGCCATCGTGCAGGCCGTGCGCCTGTCCAGCCGCTACATCACCGACCACTTCCTGCCGGACAAGGCGATCGATTTGATCGACGAAACGGCGGCCAAGAAGAAACTGGAAAGCGTCGCGCCCACCCCCGAAATCCGCCAGCACGAGGAGCGGCTCGCGGAGCTGGAAAAGGACAAATCCGCCGCGATCGCTCAACAGGACTACGAGCGCGCGGCGGAATTGAGAGACGAAATTCGCAGCTGGGTCTCGAAGCTTCAGACGCTGCGCGACGAGTGCCAGGATTGTGAAGCCGTGGTGACCGGCAACGACATCGCCAAGATGGTCTCCAGCTGGACCGGCGTTCCCTTGGGCCACATGAAGGAGGAAGAGTCCAAACGCTTGCTGCACATGGAGGACGTCCTTCACGAGAAATACGTAAACCAGGACGAAGCGGTCAAGGCCATCTCCCAGGCGATTCGCCGGGCCTCCGCGGGCGTGAAGAACCCCAAGCGCCCGATCGCCTCCTTCCTGTTCCTGGGGCCTACGGGCGTGGGCAAGACGTTCCTGAGCAAGGTGCTCGCCGGGTTCCTGTTCGGCAACGATGACGCCCTGATCCGCATCGACATGAGCGAGTACATGGAGCGCTTTTCGGTGTCGCGCTTGATCGGGGCGCCTCCGGGGTACGTGGGGTACGATGAAGCGGGAGAGCTCACGGAAGCGGTCAGGCGACGGCCGTACACGGTCGTGCTCTTCGATGAGATTGAAAAAGCGCACCGGGACGTGTTCAACATCCTGCTCCAGGTGATGGACGACGGCATATTGACCGACGCCCAGGGTCGACACGTGGATTTTCGCAACACCGTGCTGATCATGACCAGCAACCTCGGCAGCAAAGCGATCACCGACCGCACCTCGCTGGGATTTGGCGTGGCCGATCTGGACAGGACCGAATCGTACAAAGAGATGAAGTCCCGCGTGATGAGCGAGGTCAAAGAGCTCTTTCGCCCTGAATTCATCAACCGCCTGGATGACATCATCGTGTTCCGACCTCTGGAACAGGACGACATCAGCAACGTGGCCGACCTGATGATCGGCGAGCTGCAGCAACGCCTGATGGAGCGCAACATCCACGTGGAGCTGACGGCCGCGGCCAAAGCCCTTCTCATCAAAGACGGGTACGATCCAAAATACGGCGCCAGGCCCATGCGCCGCACGTTGGAGCGGGTGGTCGAGAACCCCATTTCAGATCAGCTGCTGGAAGGCCATTTCAATCCGGGCGATTTCATCGAGATCGACGCCCAGGACGAGCAAATCGTCTTCCGGCGCAAGGAGCCTACGACCGTCGCTTGAGGCGGGTGAGCGATCAAGGACGCGCGGGTTGGCGGTCGAGCCTCGCTTATCTCGTTACGAAGGGGATGCCTCTTGGCTTTAGGCTTTCACTGTCGCCAATGCGGTTTTCAATCTCCCAAATGGCTGGGCCGCTGCCCGCAGTGTCAAGCGTGGGACACCTTTGCGCAGGCGATCCAGGCGGCAGGCGGCCTGTCCGGAGCAGAAGTAGAACCCCAGGCGCTTGACGCCATTCCCTTGCCTCACGGCACCCGATTGGCCACCGGGGTCGCGGAGTTCGACCGGGTGTTGGGCGGCGGGGCGATCTGCGGCTCGCTGGTGCTCATCGGCGGCGAGCCCGGCATCGGCAAGTCGACGCTGCTGCTGCAGGTGGCCGGTGGTTTGGCGCGACAGCTCGTCGATCCGCGCCCCATCCTCTATGTGTCAGGGGAGGAAGCGGCGGCGCAAATCAAGCTGCGGGCCCAACGCCTGGGCCTGGACGCTGGGCAGCGGCTGCTGGTGCTGACCGATCAGCGGCTTGCCAGTGTGGAAAACGCCATGGCCAAAGCCAAACCCGCCGCCGTGGTGGTTGACTCCGTGCAGTCCATCCTGCCCGCCGAGGGGAAAGAGGGGCTTGGGAGCACGTGGCAGGTGGGCCAGCTGACGTTCGCCCTCAATCAGCTGGCAAAGGCGCACCAGGCTCCCATCTTCCTCATCGGCCACGTGACCAAGGCAGGCGAGTTGGCGGGGCCAAAAGCCATCGAGCACCTGGTGGACGTGGTGTTGTACTTGGAAGGAACTCGTCACGGCGACGTGAGGCTGCTGCGCTCGGTGAAAAACCGTTACGGCTCGACCGCGGAGCTTGGCGTGTTCCAGATGAAGCCCAACGGCTTGGAAGACATCACGAACCCCTCGCAGTTCTTCACCCAGCGCCAGGGAGCCCCCCTGCCCGGATCCATCATCGTGCCCACGATCGAGGGAACGCGGCCCATCCTGGTGGAATTGCAGGCGTTGGTGGCCTCCAATCACGGGGCTGGATATCCGCAGCGGCGCGCCACCGGCTGGGACGCAAATCGCTTGATCCTGCTCATCGCCGTGCTGGAGAAGCGCTTGGGCCTCAACGTGGGCGGCCACGACGTGTACGTCAACGTCGCGGGGGGGTTGACCGTGAAGGAGACGGCCTGCGACCTGGGCGTGTGCCTTGCGGTGGTTTCGAGCCTCAAGAACCGCGCGCCGGACGGCGAAACGGTGGTGGTGGGCGAGGTGGGGTTGTCGGGCGAAGTGCGCATGGTCGAGCGCCTGGAACCCCGCTTGCGCGAAGCGGCCCAATTGGGGTACAAAAAGGCGATCATTCCGTCGGGCGAACGGCGGCTCAAGACGCCGCTCGAGATAAGCCCCGTCGCCAACCTGGCGGAAGCGGTGGAGCGCCTCTCGTTGTAAGGAGCGTGGCGTCGTGTCCCATAAACAGCGATTCACAGCGCTTCTGGCTCAGGTGGCCCCCGGCACGCCGCTGCGCGAAGCGCTGGAAAGCATCACGCGCCTGGGCAAGGGGGCGTTGATCCTGATCGCCGATCGCGAGCAGGCTGCTCCCGTGATTCACGGCGGCTTCGAGCTGGACACCCAATTCACCCCGCAGAAGCTGACCGAGCTGTCGAAAATGGACCGCGCCATCGTGGTGGATGAGAACCTGCGCAAGATCCTCTACGCCAACGTGATGTTGGTCGCCGATCAGGAGATCCATTCGGAGGAAACGGGCACCCGCCATCTGGCGGCGG
Organism: Candidatus Bipolaricaulota bacterium; assembly: GCA_036507575.1. GTDB lineage: Bacteria > Bipolaricaulota > Bipolaricaulia > RBG-16-55-9 > JAJCYT01 > DATCIV01. The sequence continues at coordinate 5,281 of DATCIV010000213.1, forward strand.
AGAAGGTGTCCAAACAATTGGGCGTGCCGACGATCGCGGTGTCCTCAAGCAAGGGGCGCGTGACGCTGTACTGCGGGGATATCTCCTACATCCTGCCCGATTTCAGCACGTTGACGGTGCGGGTGAATCAAGCGCTGCACATCCTGGAGCAGTATCGCTCGACGTTGGACAACCTGCTGTGGGAGCTGACGTCCCTTGAGTTTGAGGATCGGGTGCTCTCCGACGACGTGGCCAGCGTGATCCAGTTGACCGTGCAGATGCTGCAGGTGGAGGAAGACACCCTGCGCTGGTTCATCGAGCTGGGCACGGAGAAGGCGTTGCACGAGCAGCTGCTCGAATGGCTCATGAAGGACGTCAAGAACCAGTTGCGCCTGCTGCTGCGCGACTACCAGCGCAACGAGCAGACCGTGGACGCACTGGCAACGCGCATCCGAGCCCTGCCCCACGACAAGCTGTTCAGCACGGACGTGATCATGGAGATCCTGGGCTATGATCGGGTGGATGAGGAAGCCGAAATCACGCTCAGCCCCCGGGGCTTTCGCGTGCTGCACGAACTGCACCGCCTGCCCGCAAGCATCGCCGAGCGCGTCGTGGACGCTTTCGGCAAGCTGAGCCGGATATGCGAGTCCACCGAAGAGGATTTGACCCAGATCAAGGGCATCGGCATGGTGCGTGCACGGACCATCCGCACGGGCATCACGCACATGAAGACGATGTACAATTCCTTCCCACAGGAGCTACGGCATGGGCGCAAGAGAATCTATCGCTCGCTTGCATGAGGCGACGACGAAGGTAAGAGCCGCGTTGAAGTTCCAACCCCGCGTGGGGCTGGTGCTTGGCTCCGGCCTGTCCGACGTGCTCGATCGACTGGAGAACGCCACCCGTTTTGCGTTTTCCGAGATTCCACACTTTCCCGTATCCACCGTAGTGGGTCACGCGGGCGAGGTGTTGGCCGGCACGTTGGCGGGCAAGCTCGTGTGGGCGCAGCGCGGGCGGGTGCATCACTACGAAGGGCGCCCGATGAGCGAGGTGGCTTTTCCCATCCGACTCATGAAACTGCTGGGGGTGCAGACCGTGATCCTCACCAACGCCGCCGGAGGCGTAAATCCCCAGTTCCGTGTGGGCGATTTTGTGCTCATCAACGACCACATCAACACCCTGCCGGACAACCCGCTGCGCGGGGAGAACGTGGAAGAACTCGGCCCCCGCTTTCCCAACCTCTTGGACGCCTACAGCGCCGCACTGCGCGCACTGGCCCAACGGGCAGCTCAGGGCGCCGGGCTGGGCCGTTTGCACGAGGGCGTGTATCTGGTGACCCAGGGACCGATGTACGAAACGCCCGCGGAAATCCGCGCGTTTGCCAAGTGGGGTGCGGATCTGGTGGGGATGTCCACGGTGCCGGAGGCCATTGCCGCCCGGCACATGGGCATGGACGTGTTGGGCATTTCGGTGGTGACCAACTTGGCGGCCGGGTTGGATGCAAAGACGCAGCTCTCGCATCAGGAAGTGTTGGATACAACACAGCGCCGGCGCGGGGACTTCGCTAAACTCCTCCTGGCAATATTGGCAGCGCTCCCTTAAGTCTTGTCGGCCTCGCAAAATGCGGCTACAGTGAGGGAGGCTGAGTAGCAGTAAGGAGGGATTGTGTCCTGCTGGCAACTTTCTCGAAAACTCCTGTGCGGCAGCCTGCTGATCGTTCTACTGTCCGCTTCCACTGGAGCGCAGCAAGCGGGGGGCGGCAAGCCTTCCACCCCGCCGGAAATCACCTTTATCAACTTCCCGGCGCAAATCACGGCCGATGGCGCGCGAACGCTTGGCACGGTGGGATATCGGGATGAGGAGTCCGACATCAACCTGGCTCGCTTCGAGGTGCTGCAGTCTGCCGCCTTCGAAGATTTCTCGTTTGACCCGCAGATCAAGGACCCCGTCAAAGGCACATTCGACTTCTTCATCTATTCCAAGCTGCCTCAGACCGTCACGCTGAGCTTGACCCTGTTCGACAGCGCGGGCAATCGCAGCCAGTCAAAGGCCTTCACCTTCACCGCCGTGTCGCCTGCGCCGACGCAGCCGAACAATTCGCTGTTCCTGTATGAATGGGGAGCGGATCTACCGTCTCCCATTCTGCTGGACCAGCCGCAAGGCGTGGTCGCCGACAGCCAGGGGAACATTTACGTGGCCGACACGGGCAATCACCGTATCTTGTCCTTCTCCGCAGCGGGCAAACTTCGCTTCGTGCGAGGCCGGGGAGGCGTGGGGGACGGCGAGTTCAACCAGCCCCAAGGACTTGCGGTGGATTCTCGAGACAACGTCTATGTCGTCGATACGGCCAATCATCGCATACAAAAATTCGACCAGTACGGCAGCTTCGTCGCGCGTTGGGGCGTGCGCGGGGTTGGGTTAGGCCAATTCAACAGTCCCGCCGGTGTGGCCGTGGGGGTGTTTGACCAGGTCTATGTGGCGGACACCGACAACAGCCGCATCCAGGTCTTCGATGCAAACGGCAACTTCCTCAAGCAGTGGGGTGGGTTTGGCAGCGGCGCCGGCCGCTTTCAATTCCCCGAGGGCATCGGCACGGACCGCGAGTACAACGTGTACGTTGCCGATACCGGAAACAACAGCATCCAGGTGTTCAGCCCCGGCGGCGAATTCCTGAGAAGCTGGGGGGGCCAAGGCAGCGAAGCCGGGCTGTTTAGCCAGCCTCAGGACATCGCCATCGACCCTGGCGGGAGGGTTTATGTCGCGGAGAAGGAGTCGCGCCGGGTGCAGATTTTCGATCAAGACGGCGAATTCATCAGCCTGTTAAGCACCCTCGGCCCTGATTTCGAGCGCATCCACACCCCCACCGGCGTGGCGCTTGATCCGCAAGGCACGCTCTATATGGTGGGTCGCGACGGGGAATTGATGCAGTTCACGCAGGATGGCCGCCTGTTGTCCGAGCTGAGCGGACCGGCGGCAAGCCTTGCGGATGCACTGCAGGCTCCGCTGGGCGTTGCTGCCAACGCCTCGGGAAACATCTATGTGCTCGACGCACAGAACCATCAGGTGCTGAAGTATTCGGCCAACGGGGCACTGCTCGTCAAATGGGGCGGGCCATTTGCAGGCGCTTCCGCAGGCCTGTTCAACCGGCCTGCCGCACTGGAAGTGGGCTCCAACGGCAACGTGTTCGTCGCCGACACGGAGAACCATCGCATCCAGCGCTTCGACGCCAACGGCAATTTCCTGCAACAGTGGGGGCGGCTGGGCGAGGGCGATGGGCAGTTCAAGGCCCCCGCCGGCGTCGCCGTGGATGACTTGGGGCAGGTTTACGTGTCGGACACGGAGAACGACCGCATCCAGGTCTTCGACGCCAACGGCACTTTCTTGAGAAAGTGGGGTAGCCGCGGCATCGGCAAGGGCCAATTCAACACCCCCAAGGGCATCACCATCGACGCACTGGGCTTGGTGTACGTGACGGATACGAACAACCATCGCGTGCTCGTATTCGATACGCTGGGAAATCAGGTGGCCGTGCTGGGCGGCTTTGGCGGTGGCCAGCAGGAAGGGCTGTTCCAATATCCGGAGGATGTCGCCGCGATGCCCAATGGCGACATGGTGGTGGTGGACAGCGGCAACCATCGCCTCCAGGTCTTCAGCCAAGCCGGCGTGTTTCTGCGCGCGCTGGGAGGGTTGGGTACCGTGCCAAGCTCGTTCAACCTGCCCAAGGCCATCGCCGTGGACGGCGACGGCCGTTTGATCATCAGCGACTCGGGAAACCGCCGCGTGCAGCTATTCGGCCGTCTCTAAAGCGTTACTTGGCCAGATGCTCGTGGATGTAGCGGATGGCATCGCCAACGGTGGACAGTTTTTCCGCCGCTTCATCCGGGATCTCAAGGTTGAACTCGTCCTCAAGCTCCATGATCATCTCCACCGTATCCAGCGAATCGGCGCCGAGGCTCTCGATAAAGGAAGCATCGTCCGTGATGTCGGCTTCTTCGACATCCAGCTTGTCCAGTATGATGCTCTTGACCTTCTCTGTGATTTCTTCTCTGGTGAGGTTCTCACCCATACACGGTACCTCCCGCTAGGATTTGGCTTGTCCGCACGGTACAAGCGCCTACAAGCATACAAGGTTGATTTTATATACCACCGTCTTCTCCCTTGCAAGCGAGTTTGTCCCTTCCAAGCCTTGTGGCGGCGGCAGCCGCCGCTATACTGGGCTCCAGGGATGGTGAGTTTATGGCGCAAAAGGGCATGCAGGGCATCGTGGTGGCTCAGGCAGGAGACCGGGTCAAAGTCAGGGTTTTTCGCAACAACACCTGCGAAGATTGCG
>DATCIV010000214.1:0-3261 GCA_036507575.1 Candidatus Bipolaricaulota bacterium
TGGCGGGCATCCAGAAGGCCGTGGAATACTAGATTACAGATCTGACGGAGGCAGTGGCATGGCACACAAAGCCTTGATTCAAGCGATCAACGAGGCGCTGCGCCAGGAAATGGACCGCGACCAGCGGGTGCTGGTGATGGGCGAGGACGTGGGCGTCAACGGCGGCGTCTTTCGCGCCACCGAAGGACTTTACGATGCCTTTGGACCCCATCGCGCCGTGGACACGCCTCTGGCCGAGTCCGGCATCATCGGCGCCGCCATCGGCATGGCGGCCTATGGCCTGCGCCCCGTGCCCGAGATCCAATTCGACGGGTTCATGACGCCGGCCTTTGACCAGTTTGTTTCCCATATGGCGCGCTTGCGCTGGCGCAGTCGAGGACGGTTCAGCTGTCCCATCACGGTGCGCGTGCCCTACGGCGGCGGCATCCGCGCGCTGGAGCACCACTCCGAGGCGCCGGAGACGTATTACGCCCACACGCCCGGCTTCAAGGTGGTATTGCCCTCCAACCCCTACGATGCCAAGGGCCTGCTGCTGGCGTCGATCCGCGATCCGGATCCGGTGATCTTCTTCGAGCCGAAGCGCTTGTACCGCGCCTTCCGCCAAGAAGTGCCTGAAGAGGATTACGTCATCCCGTTGGGCAAGGCCGCCGTCGTGCGCGAGGGCCGCGATGTGACCGTGATCGCGTGGGGCGCCATGGTGCGCGTCGCCGATGAGGCGGTCGGGCAGGCTCAAGAGACAAAGGGCATTTCCGCCGAGCTGCTCGATCTGCGAACGCTCTGGCCGCTCGATATCGACACCGTGGTGGCGTCGGTGAAGAAGACGGGCCGCTGCGTCGTGGTCCACGAAGCCCCCCGCACGGTAGGCATGGGCGCGGAGATCGTCGCCCTCATCAACGAGAGGGCATTGCTGCACCTGGAGGCGCCGGTGGTGCGCGTCACTGGCTTTGACACGCCCATGCCGCTGTATCGCATGGAAAATTATTACCTGCCCGGCGCAGCGCGCGTGTTGCAGGGAATTGTGAAAGCAGTGGGGTTCTGAGCCGAAAGGAGTTACACATGGTCGTCGGCGATATCGCAATGGGCACGGACGTGCTGGTGATCGGTTCAGGCGTGGGCGGATACGTGGCCGCCATCCGCGCTGCGCAACTGGGCAAGGACGTCACGCTGGTGGAGAAGGAACCGACGCTGGGGGGCATCTGCCTGAACCACGGGTGCATTCCCTCCAAAGCGCTGATCCACGCTGCCGGGGTCTACGGCCAGCTCAAGGGGGCCGCGATGTTCGGCATCGAGGCCAAGAGCGTTTCCCTGAACGTGGCCAAGCTGCAGGAATGGAAGCAATCGGTGGTTACCCGGCTCACGGGTGGCGTGGCTCAGCTGTGCGAGAAAAACGGCGTAGACGTCCTGCGCGGCAAAGCCACCTTAACCGGCAAGAAACAGGCGCGTGTGGAATCCGAACACGGCGTGAGCACGCTGGACTTCAAACAGGCCATCGTGGCCACTGGCGCCCGATCGATGGACGTCCCCGGCTTTCCGTACGACGGCGACGTCGTGATTGACTCGCGCCAGGCGCTCGCGTTGTCCCAGGTGCCCAAGACGTTGCTCGTCATCGGCGGCGGCTACATCGGCTTGGAGCTGGGCATGGTCTATGCAAAGCTGGGGAGTCAAGTGACCGTGGTCGAGATGATGCCGGACCTGCTTCCCGGCACGGAGCCCGATCTGTTGCGGCCCGTGGCCAAGAAGCTGAAGGAGCTTGGCGTGATCACCTATACCAATGCCAAGGCCAAAGCGCTGAAGAAGGGAAAGAACGGCGCCAACGTCACCGTCGAGACCAAGGAAGGCGAGAAGTCGGTCGACGCCGAGAAGATCCTGGTGAGCGTGGGGCGGCGGCCCAACAGCGAGAACATCGGGTTGGAAGCGGCGGACGTGAAGGTCGATGGGAAGGGCTTCATCTCCGTGAACTTGCAGATGCGGACCAGCAGCCCCACCATTTACGCCATCGGCGATGTGGTGGGTGGGCCGTTGCTTGCCCACAAGGCCTTGCACGAGGGGCTGGTCGCTGCCGAAGTGATCGCCGGATTGCCCAGCGCGGCGGACTTTCAGGCGATTCCTGCGGTGGTGTTCACCGATCCGGAGATCGCGACGGTGGGCATGACGGAGGCGCAGGCGAAGGCCGCCGGGTACGAGCCCGCGGTCGGGAAATTCCCGCTGACGGCGCTGGGCCGCGCCTTAACCATCGGGGATCCGGACGGATTCGTGCGGCTGGTTTCCGATGCAAAGACAGGCACGGTGCTTGGCGCGCAGATGGTGGGGCATGAAGTGTCCAACCTGATCAGTGAGGTCGCCTTGGCCATCGAGCTTGCAGCGACGGCTGAGGATTTGGCGTTGACCATCCACCCGCACCCCACGATGTCCGAGGCCATCATGGAAGCGGCGGACGTGCTCCTGGGCCAGGCGATTCACGTCATCATGCCCAAGAAGAGGCCACAAACGGTGTGATGAACCTCAACCCTGAACCCAAAGCAGAAGTAACGTCAGGCTCAACGCGCTCAGCAGGGTGGACACCAGCACCACCGAGGCCACCAGGCGCGGATCCCGGCCGTAATAGCTTGCAAGCACCAGCGCGTTGACCGCCGTAGGCATGCCCGAATCCAGCAATACAACCGTCTTGAGCAGCCCCTCCACCCCCAACGCGGCCGCCAAGCAGAGCGCCAGCAGCGGTCCTCCCGCCAAACGCAGCACGGAGGCTGCCCCGATCAGCCGCCAGCGCTCTCCCACCCGCACACCCACCAGCTGCACGCCCAGCAGGATCAGCATCATGGGGATCGTGGCCTGCGATAGAAGCTCCAATGGCCGCAGGGCAAACAAGGGCAGCGCAGCGCCACCCAGCTTGAGCAGCAGCGCGAGGCCCACGCCGTAGAACAGCGGTGTTCTAAACACGTTCAGGAATGGCTTTGCTGACCAGCCTTTGCCCCAAGTGGCGATCACCACGCCCAGGGTGGCCATCAAGAACGAGGAAATGGCGATGTACACCACCCCCAAGTTGAACCCTGCCTCCCCCAGAGCAAAGAGCAGGAACGGAAGTCCGTAGTTTCCGTTGTTGGAAAACACCAGCGCCAAAGCCAATGCTGCGGTGGTGTCCGCCTTCAATTGCAGGAGACGGCCCAGTGCAAGGGCAATGAGCCACAGGGCCAGCGAGAAAAGCGTGATAAAAACGGCCAACTGAGAAAGGGTGCTCAGCTGCAACTCGTTCTTGCTCAATGT
>DATCIV010000215.1:0-2574 GCA_036507575.1 Candidatus Bipolaricaulota bacterium
GCAGCTGAGCTTGAACGGCGCCCTGTCCGCGGCCTTTGTCGACAGCGACGAGGAGCGCACGTCGCAATACATGGTGCAGGGCAGCGCGGGCTATCGCTTCAGCGACGCGCTGGAGGCGTCGCTGAATTTGAACGCAACCTGGGAACAGGGCATGCGCCGCGAGGAGCTCATCCAGGCGCTGACCTTGGATGCCACGGGCGGAGCCAGCTGGCGCTTTGCCGAGGACTGGACGGCCAACTTCACTACGGGTCTGTTCTGGGGAAACGATGAGCAGGATCCTCACGGGGACTACTTGAGTTATCTGGTTTCTGCTGAAGCTTCGATGACGTTTTAGAGGGCTCCGATTGAAATTTAGCATGCTGGCCAGCAGCTCGAGCGGCAACTGCAGCGTCGTGCAGGCTGCGGGGACCACGCTGTTGATCGACGCCGGGATCAGCGCGCGGCGCACGTTCAAGGGGCTGAAAGCCCTGGAGCTGGGCGAGCGCGTGGACGGGGTGCTGGTCACCCACGAGCACTCGGACCACTGCAAGGAGCTGGCGATGATCGCCAAGCGCTGTCGCTGCCCCATCTACGCCACGCCGGACACGCTGACTTGCGTGGAATACTACTTGGAAGGCGGAGAGACGCTGATTCCCCTGACCAAGGGCAAGCCTCTGGCGCTCAACGGCCTGGAGGTCGTGGCCTTTCCGCTGCCCCACGACGCAGTGGACCCTTGCGGGTTCACGGTCTTCGACGGTCACCGGCGAGTGGGCATCGCCACGGACCTGGGCAGCCTCACCGACGAGGTGCAACGCCAGTTGAGCGGGTGCGATGCGGTGTCGCTTGAGGCCAACCACGATCTGGACCTGCTGCTCAACGGCTCGTATCCCCCATACCTCAAAGAGCGGATTCAGAGCAATGTGGGCCATCTTTCCAACGACCAGGCGGGTCAGGCGCTGTCCTTGATGGCGTTCAAAGATCGGCTCAAGCACGTGATCCTGGCGCACCTCAGCGAGCACAACAACCGTCCGGATTTGGCGCTGCGCACGGTGAACAAGTGCCTGCACACCTACGAGATTCGCCTCAACGTGCACCTGTCGCACAAGGTCAACCCCAGCGCCTTGATCGAGCTGTAGCCCTCACCCCAGCCCTCTCCCATGGGGAGAGGGAGAAAATCCGCCCGCAGCTTTAGCTTGACTTCATCAACGCCGCAAGCACCGCTTTTTGCGCGTGCAGACGGTTTTCGGCCTGGTCGTAGATCGCGCTGTTTTTGCCCTTGGCCACGTCGTAGGCGATCTCCTCGCCGTAGTGTGCCGGCAAACAGTGCATCACCAGGCAATCGGGCTTGGCTCGCTTGGCCAGGTCCGTGTTGAGCTGAAAGCCCGCAAAGCGCGACTTGCGCTGCTTGGCCTGCGCCTCCTGGCCCATCGAGGCCCACACGTCGGTGTAGAGCACGTCCGCCCCCTTGGCGGCGGCCTGGGGATCGTGCGAGACCTCCACCTTCGTGCCGTGCCGCTTCGCGGCCTTCAATATACTCGCGTTGGGCTCGTACTTGGGCGGACAGGCGATCGTCACGTCCATGCCCAGTTTCGGACCGCCCTCCAGCCAGGAGTTGGCCACGTTGTTTCCGTCGCCCACGAACACAAGCTTGAGCCCTTCGATCCTGCGCTTCTTCTCCCACACCGTGAGCAGATCGCCCAGGATCTGGCACGGGTGCAGCAGGTCGCTCAGGCCGTTGATCACGGGAACGGTCGAGTGCTTGGCAAGCTCCACGGCGATCTCGTGCCCGAACACGCGGGCCATGATTCCGTTGGCGTAGCGCGCGAGCACGATGGCGATGTCCTCGGTGGTCTCGCGCTGACCCAGCTTGATGTCATCGGGGCTCAGGTAGATGGCGTGCCCGCCGAGCTGGGTCATGCCCACCTCGAAGGACACGCGCGTGCGCAGCGAGGGCTTTTGGAAGATCATGGCCAGCGTCTTGCCCTCCAGCATGCGGTGCGGGATGCCGGCGCGGAGTTCCTGCTTCAAGTGCTTGGCCAGTTCCAGAAAATTCCACAGCCCTTCTGCATCGTATTCGGCAAACGAGATCAAATGTTTCACAGTGCCCTCCAAGTTCAAAGTAGTAGGCTCATCGTATCGCCCGGCGCACAGGAAGGGAAATGATCCAGGTCAACGCGGTAGATGTGCACGGCCCTTGTTGTACATACAAAGTTGAAACAGGTTCGCTGATTAGGGGATTACAGCATTTCTAGAAGTTCATCGGGGTGTTTAATCTTAGCCCCCCATTGGGATTGCATCAGTTTGACATTGTTGAGAAAATGCTTTGCGTCCCAAGTGATCAGCAAGTCGATGTCATCCAGCATGGCAGCAGCCAATATCGGTGTGTCCTTGGGAGGCACAAATTCAGCCGCGGTCTTGAGGTGTTGCTTGTAATCCTGTGCAGTCTTAACAATCAGCAATCCGGTGGACAAGTATTGCAGGAGCAAATCCAAAGCGATCCGCGCCTGTGACGGGGTATAGAGCTCTTGAAAGTTTTCTCTAAGCTCTGCGATGAGAAAGTCCGTGAGCACTAAGAGTCTGTCTTCAAAGTGGGGG
>DATCIV010000216.1:0-5646 GCA_036507575.1 Candidatus Bipolaricaulota bacterium
CGGCTCCAGTTCAAGAACTGTCGCGTGCCTCAAGGCCAACTGCTGGGCGAGCCGGGGGAAGGTTTTAAGATCGCAATGGCTACGCTGGACGTGTTCCGCTCCACCGTTGGAGCCGCTGCGTTGGGCTTTGCGCGCCGCGCCCTGGATGAGGCATTAGGAAGAGTCCAGACCCGCAAGATGTTCGGCCAGACGCTGGCTGAGTTTCAGTTAACCCAAGCTACGCTGGCAGAGATGGCTCTGGACATTGACGCCAGCGCATTATTGATTTATCGCGCGGCCTGGGCCAAGGATACAGGGGCGCAGCGCGTCACGCGCGAGGCGGCGATGGCCAAGCTCTACGCCACCGAAGCGGCGCAGACGGTCATTGATAAAGCGGTGCAGCTCCACGGCGGGCTTGGGGTGGTTTCAGGCCATCCGGTCGAAAAACTCTATCGCGAGATCCGGGCGCTGCGCATCTACGAAGGCGCTTCCGAGGTGCAGAAGCTCGTGATTGCGCGACAGGTCCTGCAAGCGTTTCGTGAATGATATGTTACAATAGCACCATTCAGCATTGTTGCTTCAGATGAGGAGGCCACTTGGGCAAGCTGAAGCAGATTCAGAGCCTTGTTCGCAATGGCCTTTATTACTTCACTGAGCATGCTTATGATGAGGCAGAAATGGATGGTTTTGGCATTTACGACATTGAGCAAGGTATCCTTACAGGAAAGATAAGGCGATCGTGGGCCAAACAAGGCAAGTATGAAGTTATCGGCTGGTCATCAGAGGGTCGTCAAATTGTGGCGGTGTGCCGCATTACCCTGACAGGGAAAGTTCGTGTTATTACCGTCTATGAAGACAAGCCACGAGGTTGATTGAAAGGAAGCATGATGGGTTTTTGGGATGGCGAGACTTGCGAGTACTGCGGTGGGGCTATTAAAGAAAAGCGGGTGACTTTGCATCGCAAGGTCAATGGACATTATGTTCTTATTGAAAACGTGCCTGCCGGAGTCTGCACAGAATGCGGGACTAGGTATTATGCAGCAAACGTGCTTAAGATGATCGAAGAAAGCATTCATAATCGTCGAGCTGCAGAGCGCGAAGAAGTCGTGCCGGTGTATTCACTGCAATGACTCAATTTGGTCGTTATCCTGATAAAGACCAGTTGCTTCTGTCTGTAGTTCAGGCTGCCCAAGAGCCTGGCAGAGATTCGTTGCTCCGAGATTCCACCACCTAAATTCTGCCTAAAGTCCATATAATACTTGTCATCAAGGAGGCCAACATGACCATGGAGAAGTACATTCGCGCGATTGCGGGGACGTTCGTACTGGGGTCTTTGGCGTTGGGCTACTACGTCAGCCCTTACTGGTACTGGTTCACGGCCTTTGTGGGCTTCAATCTCTTTCAATCGGCCTTCACCGGCTTTTGCCTGATGGAGAACATCCTGCGCGGGCTCGGAGTGAGAGCGAAATAAGCAGGCACACCATCAAGCCTACCAGAGGTGCTTTTGGAACTGAAGCTCTTGCGATGAGTCAGAACAAGAATTACAGACAACTCGCTCATGACCTGATCCTGCTTCAGGATGGCTTCGCGCGCGCCGTGTTCAGTGGGCGACAGCGTGGGACGACGTTGGCTTGGATCAAGGTCACGGTGCGCGCCGTCCAGATCAAGGGCGTGCTCCACTGGCAGTTTTCGTATTTCGACGAGCTCAAAGATATCACCAAGAATTACACCGCAGTTGAGGCTGGCGCCAAGGTGGATGAATTGTTGAACCTGCCCTTTAGAAACATCCACGTTGAAACCACTGAAAACAACCTGCAGGTCACGATCACCAAGAAAGGGAAACCCCTGATCCACGAAGCCAAACGGGCTGTAGCGCCAGCCACTGCAAGTCTGGCCCACGATCGCCAGAAGAGAAAGATCTTGTCCGCCGACACATCGGCCCCTTTCCTGCACGCCGTGGGCATCACTACGCCGGAGGGCAGGGTCAAGGCCAGCATGCAGGGGAAGTTCACGCAGATCAACGAGTTCCTGCGCCTGGTGGATGAGACCAACAGCTTCGCTGATTTCACAGAACAACCCGTGCGCGTGGTGGACTTCGGCTGCGGGAACGCTTACCTTACGTTTGCCATTTATCATTACCTCAACCACATCCTGAGCCTGAACGCTTGCGTGACCGGCATTGACTTGAAGGCCGACTTGCTCGATAAGCACCGCCAAAAGGCCAAAGCCCTGGGGTGGGATCGACTTGCGTTTGAAGAAGGCCGCATCAAGGACTTTCAACCCAAATTGCCCCCTCACGCCGTGATCGCCCTGCACGCTTGTGACACGGCCACCGATGACGCCATCGCCCAAGGCATTCGCTGGGGCAGCAAGCTCATCGTGTGCGCGCCCTGCTGCCAGCACGAGCTACAAGTGCAGCTTGCGGCTCATGCTGCGCCCTCCCCGTTCCTGGCTGTGGGCCGCGACGGCATCTTGAGCGAACGCCTCGGCGACCTCCTGACCGATGCATTCAGGGCGACCATCCTGCGCATGCTGGGCTATCGAACGGACGTGATCCAGTTCGTGTCCACCGAGCACACCGCCAAGAACCTGATGATCCGCGCGGTGAAGGTTTCTCAATTGGGCACTGCGCACCTTTTACAGGAATACCAGGCATTAAAGGCTTTCTGGCAGGTCACGCCTTATTTGGAGCACGCGTTGGGCTCCGACTACGCCAAGTGGCTGCAAAGCGCTTAAGATTGCCTCGTTGACGTTGACTTCAGCTTAGCCCTATAGTAGAAGCCTTAGCGTTTGAGGATGTGGGGGGCGTTTACTCAGGGAGGGGAAAATGAAAGCCTACACCGCGCACCAGGACACGTTCGTTCGCGATCGCCTGCCGCCGCCGGAACAATGGCCGACGTTCAAATTCGACCTGCCGCAATTGAGGTACCCCCAGCATCTCAATTGCGCAAGCGAGCTGCTCGATGAGATGGTCCGCAAGGGCTTTGGCGATAAGACGGCCTTCATCACGCCCCACGAACACTGGACGTACCGACAGCTCTTGGAAAAATCCAACCAAGCGGCGCGCGTGCTCATCGAAGATTTCGGCTTGGTGTCCGGCAACCGCGTGCTGCTTCGAGGGGCCAACAACCCGATGTTCGTCGCCTGTTGGATGGGAATTGCCAAAGCGGGCGGCATCGTGGTGGCGACCATGCCCCTGCTGCGGGCCAAGGAACTCTCCATCATGCTCGACAAAGCTCAGGTCCAGTACGCCCTGTGCGACGAGCGGTTGAAAGAGGAGATGGAGAAAGCAATTCACGATGCCAAGGCCTGCGAACGCGTCTGTTATTTCAACGGCTCCGGAGCCGCTGGAGCGGGCGCGGCGCTTGAGTCGCTCATGATGAAGAAACTGAAGATTTTTGAGAACGTCGAAACCGCAAGCGACGACCCCGCGTTGATCGCCTTCACCTCCGGCACGACGGGCAGGCCCAAGGCGGCCGTGCACTTTCACCGCGACATCCTGGCCATGTGCGACACGTACGCCAAGCACGTGCTCAAGCCCACGCCTGAGGACGTCTTCATCGGCAGCCCGCCCATCGCCTTCACCTTCGGCCTGGGCGGTCTGGTCGCATTCCCTTTGCGAGTGGGTGCGTCCACGGTGTTGTTGGAAACCGGCGCGCCCGACAAGCTGCTGGCCGGAATTGCACGGTTCAAGCCGACGATGTGCTTCACCTCGCCCACCTCGTATCGCATGATGGCGGGCCAAGCGGGCCAATTGGATTTGGCCTCCTTGAAAAAATGCGTCTCGGCGGGCGAAACGTTGCCTTTGGCCACCTTCGAGTTGTGGAAGGAAAAGACGGGGCTATCGATCATGGACGGCATCGGCTCGACCGAGATGATCCACATCTTCATCGCGGCAAAGGAAGAAGAAATCAGGCCCGGCGCCACGGGCAAGCCCGTGCCCGGATACGAGGCGATGGTGGCCGATGAGGAGGGAAATCCGCTCCCTCTGGGGCAGATCGGTCGCTTGGCCGTGCGCGGGCCGACGGGGTGCAAGTACCTGGACGACGTGCGGCAGAGGGAGTACGTGCAAAATGGCTGGAACTACACCGGCGACGCTTACAAACTGGACGCCGACGGCTACTTCTGGTTCCAGGCGCGAACCGACGACATGATCATCTCCGGCGGCTACAACATCGCCGGCCCGGAGGTGGAGGGCGTGCTGCTCGAGCACCCGGCGGTGGCCGAGTGCGCGGTGGTGGGCGCGCCCGATGACACGCGCGGCTTCATCGTCAAGGCGTTTGTGGTGGCGCGCCCGGGTCACACGCCGTCTCCCGAATTGGCAAAAGACCTGCAGGAGTTCGTCAAAAATCAGATCGCGCCCTATAAGTACCCGCGCTCTATTGAGTTCATCAACGCGCTGCCCAAGACCGAGACCGGCAAAGTGCAGCGCTTCAAGCTGCGGCAGCAGGGGATGGAGAAACATCAATAACCCCTTCTCCCCTGGGGAGAAGGCTGGGATGAGGGGGCATCCAAAGGAGTCTATGGACATTCTGCAACCCTCCGCTTGGCCACAACCTAAAGGCTATGCCAACGGCATCCTTGCAGCGGGGAAGATGATTTTCGTCTCAGGTCAAATCGGCTGGAATAGCACTCAGCAATTTGAGTGCGACGACCTGGTTGACCAAGTCCGTCAGGCGTTGAAAAACATCGTTGCCGTCTTGGACGTGGCCGGCGCAAAGCCCGAGCACCTGGTGCGGCTGACGTGGTACATCACCGACAAGCGAGAGTACCAGGGACGAACGCAAGAACTGGGGCGGGCCTATCAAGAGGTGATCGGAAAGCACTTTCCGGCGATGACGCTGGTTGAGGTGTCGGCCCTATTGGAAGATCGGGCCAAAGTGGAGATCGAGGCCACCGCCGTCCTGCCCGCTTAAATGCGGGTTAAACTTCCAGCAACAAGCGCTGCGGGTCCTCGAGAAAATCCTTGACCCGCACCAGAAAGGTCACCGCTTCCTTGCCGTCCACCAGGCGGTGATCGTAAGACAGCGCCAGATACATCATCGGCCGCACCACGACCTGGCCGTCGCGCACCACGGGCCGCTCCTCGATGCGGTGCATGCCCAGGATGCCGGACTGCGGCGGGTTCAGCAGCGGCGTGGAAAGCAACGACCCGAACACCCCGCCGTTGGTGAGGCTGAACGTGCCGCCGGACAGCTCATCGGGGCTGATCTTCCCGGCGCGCGCCTTCTCCGCCAGGGCGCCAATGGCCTTCTCCAGCTCCGCGATCGACAGCATATCTGCGCCGCGCACCACCGGGACCATCAAGCCGCGCTCGGTGCTCACCGCGACGCCCAAGTGGACGCGGTGGTGATAGACGATGTTCGTGCCCTCGATCTGTGCGTTGAGCCGGGGAAGTTCCTGCAAGGCCTGAATCACCGCGTGGCCGAACAGGGACATAAAACCGAGTTTGACGCCGTGCCGCGCCTCGAAGCGCTCGCCGTAGCGCTTGCGCAAGGCCAGCACGGCGGACATGTCCACGTCGTTGAACGTGGTCAGGATGGCGGCGCTTTGTTGGGCCTCCACCAGCCGTTGGGCCACGCGCTGGCGCAGCAGGCTCATCGGTTCGCGGCGGACGTCGTCGCTTGTGGACGCGGATCGCACAGGGGTAGGCGCTGACGCGGCGGG
>DATCIV010000217.1:0-2881 GCA_036507575.1 Candidatus Bipolaricaulota bacterium
CTACCCGTGCTCTCGCTGGCGTTCTAATGGAGTTCGTTAGTCCACGCTGATCTTGCCCGGAGTCACCTTGTACGCGCCGACGGGCTCGCCGCCGACCTTGAGCAGGAAGTCGATCGACGTGATGTTGATCGGCGTGCTGGACCCGGATGGCCCCACCGCTTTGACCGTGAACTCAAGCACCGCGCCAGTGGGCACCGGACCCGAGGTCGAGCCCGCCGCCAGCGTGATCTCCCCCGTCGTATTGTCGATTTCGCTGGCGAACACGACAAAGCCGTTGGCGCCTGCCACCGAGATTACCTCGATCACGCCAGGATCGAAGGTGACCGCGCCGTTGGGGCCGATCTGGATGCTGTTGAGCTGCGGCACCCCCGCCGCCGAAAGCGTCACCACGCCCGTGGCGCCGAGGTCCAGGGCCAGGTTGCTGAACAACAAGGCCTTTGCGCCCAAATCGCACGCCGTAATCCCCAGGTTTACGATCGTCAAAACCAAAACAGCCCATACCCATTTCACGCGCATGTTCCCTCCACTCAACTGTGCTTCGCTGAGGCTTATCCTAGCGCAACCATGAAGCAGAGACAGTGACCTGGGTCCGCGTTGGATTTCCCACTCGTTCCCCTCACCCCGGCCCTCTCCCCAGAGGAGAGGGAAGTAGATACCCACAGATAGGTCAACGAAGCTCTGCTGGGAATCAGACGACCACGCCGCCGTCCACGCTGATCACGGCGCCGTTGATGTAGCTGGCCTCGTCGGAAGCCAGGAACACGTAGACATTGGCCACCTCTTCAGGCGTGCCCATGCGCTTCAGCGGGACCTTTTCAACCATGCCGGCGATGATCTTCTCGGGCATGGCTTGGACCATCTCCGTGCCGATGAAGCCGGGGGCCACCGCGTTGACGCAAATGCCCTTTCGGCCCAGCTCGCGAGCCCAGACCTTGGTCATGCCGATCAGGCCTGCCTTGCTGGCGACGTAGTTGCTCTGCCCGAAGTTGCCGTACAGCCCCACCACGGAGGAGGCGTTGACGATGCGCCCGCTGCCCTGCTCCACCATGAACGGCGCCACGGCCTGGGTGCAATTGAAAGCGCCCTTGAGGTTCACGGCGATCACGGCGTCGAACTGCTCCTCGGTCATCTTCAGCAGCTGGGCGTCGCGCAGGATTCCGGCGTTGTTGATGAGCACGTCAATCCGGCCGAAGTGATCGTGCACGGCTTGGGCCAGTTGCTGCGCTTGGTTGCGCTTGGACACGTCCACCTTCAGGAACACCGCCTCGGCCTGCTCGCTGAGTTCATCCGCGACGGCTTTGCCCGCCTGCTCGTTGACGTCCACGATGGCAAGCTTTGCTCCCTCTTCGGCAAAGCGTCGAGCCGTGGCCTTGCCGATGCCCTGTCCGCCGCCGGTGATGATGACCACTTTATTTTCCAGTCTCAGCATGCGTCCTCCTTAACAGAGTGTTTGGATCTCCTTCTTCCCTGTCACCCTCACCCTATCCCTCTCCCCAAGGGAGAGGGGAAAATACAGCTAGCGGGCTTAACCAATGCCCCCTCACATTGCGCTCAGTGTGATCGAAGGCGCGATCGTTTGCAATGGCGCGGACGGGCTCGGCCACAGGGCAAGCTGCCACAGGGCCATTGTCCCCTGCGATCAAGGCACAAGCGCTGGTGCGCGAGCGTGTTGCCTGCCACCATGAGGCACAGAAGAGGTGATCACGGATGCGGTTTCGTTTGAGCATGGTGTTGTTGACGGTGTTGATGCTGGGCGCCGGCTTGGCGCTTTCGCAGGGAGAGATTTCGTTCAACGACGCGCGGGTGGCGGCCACGTTTGCTGGCGCCGGCGAACCCTCCACTGCCCGTGCGGCGATCAAGGCCGGCCTGGAGCGCCACGCCGGGGCGCTGGACATCGCGGTGGGGGATTTCACGGACATCCCGTTGCAGTTTGTGCTGGTGCGCCTGAGCAGCCAACGCCCCATCCGGCTGCTGCTGAATCGCGGCGGCGTGGACTCGGCTCAAGAGGAGCTGATCTGCGACCAGCTGCAATCGCTGTTTGACGTGCGCTTTGCCGAGGCGCTGGAACATCGCTTTGCAGTGGTGGGGGCAACGGGCGTCGTGCTGAGTTCCTCGGACTGGACGGCCCAGTCGCTGGACAGCGCGGCGCAGACGGTGGTCGAGATCGAAAGCACGGACGTCGCGCAGGCCTTCAGCCAGCAGTTCGAGCAGCTCTGGCACGGGTCAAGCGCCTCGTGCACCGATGAATTGGAGCTGCCCTAAGCTCGACGGCGCACGCGCAGATCCGTTTGCGGGCTTGCGGCCCAGCGGTGTATAGTGGCGCATCAAAGGAGGGTGCCTCATGGCCTATGTGATCGCAGAACCCTGTGTGGGACTCAAGTCCGGCGAGTGCGTGACCGTGTGCCCGGTGGACTGCATCCACCCGCGCAACGACGAGGCCAAGTTCGCCGACGTCAAACAGCTATTCATCGATCCTTCCACCTGCATCAACTGTGGCGCTTGCGCGGCCGTCTGCCCGGTTGAGGCGATCTTCCCCGAGGAAGACGTGCCGGAGAAGTGGCGCAACTACATCGCCGTCAACGCGCAGCATTACAAGTAGAAATTACTTTCCCCCCCTGCTCCCCTTACCGGGGGGCAGGGGAGCTTGAATCCAGTCTGTTCGCCAATTCCAGATACACATCCTCCAGCTCATACAGCCGCCGCCCCAGCAGCGCTTGGCTGAGCAGAGCCAGCTCGGGCAGAACCCTTGCCGGCACGCAATCCCGCTCATACAGCTGAAGTCGGCCTCCCTCCAACCAGGCAAGCCGCTCGGCCCATGGCAGCAGCGCCGCCGGCCGGTGGGTGACGGTGATCAGCGACAGGCCGTTTCGGTTCAGCTGCT
>DATCIV010000218.1:0-5341 GCA_036507575.1 Candidatus Bipolaricaulota bacterium
AGACGTGGTCGAAGATGCCGCGGTCCACGCGCCGGCGCAACGCCTTGAGCGTGCCCTCGTGGATCGTGCCGCTTTCGATGAAGGGGAGCAGCTGCTCGTCCTGGTGGATGAAGGCCTTGAACTGCGCGTACGTGCCCGCGGGGCTGCCCCTGAAAAACGCGTCCACCAGGCGCACCAGCGCGTCGTATTGCGCTTCGTTGAGCTCGCCGCCGGCGATCAGGTACTTGAACTGGGACACCAGCGCAAAGGGAATCGTAAACGGCGTGTGGGTCTTCGCCCCGCTGTAGCGGACGCCCCCGCCCTCGACGGCGTCGAAGACGCGCAGCTTGGAGCCGATGCCGCCGAACTGCACGCGCTGGCCCAGCAGAGCTTGCCGGTCCTGCGGGTCCAGGTAGCCGTCCTCGCTCATGAGGTGGTATTCGTTGTCGGGGTCGATGATGATCAAATTCACTTCGCGGTTTGCCCCGCCCTTGCGCTCCAGCACGTGGCGCCGGCCCACCAGTTGGCGCAGGAAGTTCTTTGCGGTGAAGGTCTTGCCGCGGCCGCTCATGCCGGCGATCAGGGTGTGGGTGAAGATCAAGGGATCGCCTTTGTCCACGTCGTCGCGCAGGTAGTAGGGGATGGGGAAGCCGCCCTGCACGCTGATCTTCTCCCCGCCCACCGACACGTAGCCCAGGAACACCCCTTCGTCGGGCAGGCTCAGCCCCAGCTTGACTTCCTCTTCGCTGGCCACCTTGCGGGCGATGGCGTTGGGCTTGGGGATGTAGCGCACCTCCTGGGCTTTGGGGTCGCCGTCCTTGAACATCGAGATGGGCTCGACCAAGGCGGTCTGGATGTATTCCTGCTCGTCGAGCTTGTCCGCTTGGACCAGGGCGTGGACCTCGCTGGTGTCGTCCAGGGCGTTGCGCTTGGTGTACTGCAGCTGCCCGATCACGCCGAAGATCTTTTCGGGGCGGTACCCCAGCGGGATCACGACGTAATCGCCCACGGCCACCTGGTTGCGCCGTTGGTTGGGGTCGGCCTCGCCCGGCGCCAGGGGGATGTAGATCTCGATGTGCGATTGCGTGCGCGACAGGAACAGCTCGCGAGGGATGGCCACGCGGCCGATCTCCTCCGCCTTGAGCGAGGGAGGCGAAATGCCTTCCACCTTCTCCAGCCGGATCTTGTCCAGCGCGCTTGCCTTGCCCTGAGGCCAATTCAGCTCGGAGGCGATGTCGGCGAGCTTGGGGTCCAGGGGTGAGGCCGGTTTCTTGGGCATGGTGCTCCTCTCTCTGTGTGCGCTTTAGCGGGGCGCTCCCCGGCTGTGGTTGAAATCCCAGTCGGGGGTGAGCCCGCTTTGCAGCTGCAGCGCCTGGCGTTCCTCCTGGGTGATGTGCGCCTGGGCGTCGGCGATGCGGATGGCGTTGGGCACCCCGCCCTTGCCGCGGGCGATGTGCGACAGCGCCAGCAGGCGCAGCCGCTCGGCCCCGTAGCGTTCCAGCAGCAGGCGCGGCAGCTCCACGCGCAGCGCCGCGCTCACGCGGGGGTCGTAGACGTAAAAGAAGGCAATGTGATACGCCGAGGCAGGCAACTTGAGCATCAGCTCGTCGCTCAACTCCTGGAACAGGTCCATCGCCTCCATGGAGCCGCCCTGCAGCGCGGGGTGCAGGGATTGGATGAACCAACTGGTATAGCCCAGGTGGCCTTGGGGAATTTTCTCGAACAGGGCGCTGATCCACTGCCGGTCGTTGTGCCAAAGCCCTTTGCTGCGCTTGTCCGCGCCGAAGCGCAGGAGCGCGCTGGACTCCGGCGTCTTGTTGATCGCCACAAACAGCACCCCGCGCTCGAGCGCCAGGTGCACGATCTCAAGCGACGATTGTATCAACTGCTTCCACTCCCCCTTACCCAGCAGGTCGATGTCGACGTCGGCCCCCCGGCCCATGCCGCTGATCAGGTAGCGGTACAGCCGCGTGGGGTAGAACCTGCCGTCCAAGAACACCAGGTCGCCAGCGCCCAGGCTCAGCCGTTGAACCATGCGCACGGCGTGCTGCGGCTCGCTGGCCACGTCGGCCATGGCCTTGACCACCTCCTGGATGCGCTGGAGGTTGGCCGTGGCCGGGATCTCGTCGTTGGAAAGCTGCAGGCGCCACAGGGTGACGCGTTCGTGGGTTTCCGCGTGGGCGCCGGAGACCGTGCGGTAATCGCGGTTGTGGCTGACCCAGGACAGCGTGCGAAACGCCTCCAGGGGCACCCCCTCGACGGTCATGCCCTGTTCGCAGATCAGGATGGCTTGGTTGGCGCATGCAGTCGTGCCGTTGCGGAAGGTCATGGTGCGCGAGCTGCCGCCGTCCAGGCCGAACACTTGGCGCACCTGGTCGTCCTGCCAGGAGGCAAGCTCCAGCAGCTCGGCGCGGGCGTATTTGAGCGGTTCTGCCGTCTCCACCTCGTCGCCCGGAAAAGCCAACTGGTCGAACACCTCCAGGGCGGCCAGGTTGTACCTGCCCGACTCGCGGTGGCCAAGGCCTTGCGTCTCGCGCTGGAAGAGCTTGCGCACGTCCGAGGTCAGCATGATGAAGATTGTAATGGAGCGTGTGAAAGCGGGCCAAGTCACGTGTCCCTCGACCCTTGAGCGTTGGCGCTTGTCGCCGAGGTGTGTGGGAGCGATTTAGCTATACTTGCGACCATGACCGGGCCAGGGCGGGTGCGGCTGTACGGGGGGCTGTTCGTTGCCATCGGCGTGATCTCGTGCGCCGGCGTGATCATCAAATTGGCCGACGCGCCGGCGCTGGTGATTGCGGCATGGCGGCTGGGGCTTGCCACCCTGTTGCTGGCGCCCTGGATGGCGATGAAGGTGCGCCGGGCCGGGTTCGACGCGCTCTGGCGCTGCTGGCCCTGGGTGCTGGCAAGCGGCCTTGCGCTTGCCGTCCACTTCGCCTCCTGGATCCTGTCGCTTGAGTTCACCTCGGTGGCAAGCTCCGTGGTGCTGGTCACGACGAACCCCCTGTTCGTGGGGATCGGCTCCTACCTGTTTCTCAAGGAAAAGCCCACCCGCTCGCTGGGGATGGGCATCCTGGTCTCGGTGTTGGGGGGGGCCTTGATCGGCTACGGGGACTTTCAGCTCAGCGGCCTTGCGCTGTGGGGCGATGTGCTGGCCTTGATCGGCGCGCTGAGCGCATCTGCGTACTTTCTGATCGGGCGGCGCCTACGGGCGCAGGCTGCGCTTGGACCCTACATTTTTCTGGTGTACGGCACGGCGGCCGTGATCTTGGTGGGAGCCGCAGCGCTGATGGGGCACTCCCTGTGGGGTTATACGGCCGAGACGTTGACCTTGTTCCTGCTGTTGGCGCTGGGGCCGCAGCTCGTCGGGCACAGCACGCTCAACTGGGCATTGCGATACCTGCCTGCAGGGGTGATCGCGGTGTCCTTGCTGGCGGAGCCGGTGGGCGCCGCCCTGCTGGCGTACTGGATGTTGGGCGAATCCTTGACTCCACTCACTTTGATCGGGGGCGGGGTGGTCCTGGTGGGCATCTACGTTGCGTTAAAACGTCCGTCGCTCGAGAAGCCCCGTAAAATGTAAAAGCCCCTGGTGGGCTCCAGGGGCTTTTTACCACCTATAACCTTGGTGGTGAGAGGAACAGAGAGTAGAGGGACGAGAGTTAATATACACCACATCGGTCCAGCCGAGAAGTCTTGGATATTACGTTCAGAAGGAATTCGACAGAGCATTGCATTATAGAAGTTAAAACAAATTTGCAACTCCACAAACGGGTGGGATGCGGCGCTGCGCGCTATAATCCCAGATCGAGAGGTGAGCGCGTGCCGACCCAATGCCAACCCAATCACAGTTACTGGCTGAGCGAAGTCGAGCTTCAACCGACGGCCGCCTTGTCGGGAGACATACGAATGGACGTGGCCCTGGTGGGAGGGGGGTATACCAGTTTGGTCTGCGCCCTGTTCCTCAAGCGCCTGCGCCCGGACCTCAAGGTCGCGGTGTTGGAATCGCATTACGTCGGCTTCGGCGCCTCGGGCCGCAACGCGGGCATGGTGCTGCACGAGCTGCACGACGATCGGGCCGCGCGCTTTGGAAAAGACGCCGTGCGCTTCACCTACGAGCAGGTGGTCGGCGCGATGGACACGATTGATCGATTGTGCAAGGACTATGGATTCGACTGCGACCTGGAGCGCGACGGCTACCTGGAGCTTGCCCTGTGCCCCGCACACTTCAAGCGCCTGGCCGAGCGGGCGCGCACCTTCAAGGAGTACGGCCAACCGCTGCGCGTGTTGGATCGCAGCGCGTTGCAGCGCGAGATCCGCTCCCCAGCTTTTTGGGGGGCGCTACTCTATCCCCATGCCGCCACCCTTCAGCCGGCCAAGTACGCCCTGGGGCTCAAGAAAGCGGCCTTGCAGGAAGGGGTCCAGCTCTACGAGGGCACACCCGTTCTGTCGCTGGTTCCCGGCGAGCAGGTGGTGCTGACGACGCCCCAGGGCAAGGTTCAGGCCGGCGCCGTCGTGCTGGGCTTGAACGCCTACCACCCGGCCAGCAATATCAGGCCCCTTCACAACCGTGCGGTTTCGTTGTTTTCGTTCATCGTGCTGACCGAGCCGCTGGGGACGCGCATCGAAGAGACGCTGGGTTGGAGAAAGCGCTGGGGTTACAGCGACCTGCGACATTTGCACAACTATGTGCGGCCGGTGGCGGATCGGCTGCTGTTCGGCGGGCGGGTGCGCTATCGCTTCGGGACGTACCTGCCGCCGGAGCAAGAGCTGCCGATGTACGAGCAGCTGAAGCGGGAGTTTTCCAAAAATTTCCCGATGTTGCAGGACGTGAGGTTTACCCACCAGTGGTGCGGCTCGGTGGCCTTTAACTGGCGGCGCAGCCCGATCATGGGCGTGACGGGCAGACATCGGAACATTTATTACAGTATGGGGTATTCGGGGATGGGGGTCTCCCTGGCCACGCTGGGGGGGCAGGTGTTGGCGGATCTCTACCTGAGCAAGCGCGACCGCTGGGAAGGGCTCATTTATCTGAACGACGCTCAGTGGCCGCTGCCGCCGGAGCCTTTCAAGTTCATGGGGTTCACGGGAAAATACTGGTGGATGCTCTGGCAGGACTGGCTCGACATGCGATCGCTTAGAGCCACTCGTTGACGATGGCTTCGGCCAGGCGTCGCTTGTGCTCATCCGTCTTCATCAACGTGTCCATGACCAGGACCTCCAGGCCCAGCGCCGCGATCTGCCCGTGCAGGGCGCGATCGAGGGCGTCCAGCACGAAGCCGTCCAGCACGTCTGCGTAGCGACCTGCCACGGCCACGGGCGACGGCTCGATGTCCAAACCGTGAAGCATCTCCACGGTCGGCCCCTT
>DATCIV010000219.1:0-6540 GCA_036507575.1 Candidatus Bipolaricaulota bacterium
GGCTTGTGTCGCCGGATGAAGTGACTTCTGATGCTTGGATGGCAAGCGCATCCCTCCCTGAACTGGCTGGTTTGCCGCCCATTTTAGCACGAAAGCGGGCCGTGCATTGGCGCTGCGCATTGGCTACAATGCGGCGTTTCACACCAATCTTTTAAAAGGGGGGACTGATGAAGGTGTCATTTCCTGACGGCGTCGCGCGCGAAGTGATCCAAGGCACGCGCGTGCGCGATGCGATTGCCTTGCTGGACAAAGACGTGATTCAGGGCACCGTGGGCGTCAGCGCCAACGGCGACCTGCTGGATCTGGAGTCTACCCTGACCGCCGGCGGGGAGCTGAAGCTGATCAAGCTCAAGGACGACTCGCCCCAGGCCAAGCGCCTCTACCGCCACAGCTTCTCGCACATCCTGGCTCAAGCGGTCAAGCGGCTCTATCCGCAAGCCAAGCTCGCCATCGGTCCGGCGATCGACACGGGGTTTTACTACGACTTCGACGTGCCGCAGCCGTTCACGCCCGAGGACCTGGAAAAGATCAGCGAGGAGATGAAGAAGATCATCAAGGAGAACCATCCCTTTGAGCGCATGGAGGCCTCCGTCGACGAAGCGCGCGGCATGCTCAAAGCGGCTGACGAGCCGTACAAGCTGGAACTCCTGGAGGAGTTCGCCGGCCGTGGTGAGAACATCACCTTTTACCGCGACGGGGAGTTCGTCGATCTGTGCCGCGGGCCGCACGTGCGCTTCACCAGCCAGGTCAAGCACTTCAAGCTGCTGGAGGTGGCCGGCGCCTATTGGCGAGGCGACGAGCACAACAAGATGCTCCAGCGCATCTACGGCACTGCGTTCCTGCAGAAAGAGGACCTGGAGCACTACCTGTGGCAGCTGGAGCAGGCCAAGCAGCGCGACCACCGCCGGCTGGGGGCGCAACTCGATCTGTTCAGCATCAACCCGGAGACGGTGGGCAGCGGCCTGGTGCTCTGGCACCCGAAGGGCGGCCTGATGCGCTATCTGGCCGAGGAGCACTGCAAGAAGCGTCATCTGGAGGGCGGCTACGACTTCGTCTACACGCCGCACATCGGGCGCGCGGAGTTGTGGCAGACCAGCGGGCACTTGGGCTTTTACAAAGACAGCATGTACGCGCCCATCGACATCGAAGGGCAGCAGTATTACCTCAAGCCCATGAATTGCCCTTTTCACTTGCAGATCTTCAGGAGCCGCATGCGGTCCTACCGGGATCTGCCGCTGCGCTTTGCCGAGTGGGGCACGGTGTATCGCTTCGAGCGCAGCGGCACGCTGCACGGCCTGACGCGCGTGCGCGGCTTCACCCAGGACGATGCGCACCTGTTCTGCCGGCCGGATCAGATGCCCCATGAGATCGACAAGGTGTTGCGCTTCAGCCTCGACCTGCTGCGCGATTTCGGCTTTGAGCAATTTCAATTGTTCCTGAGCACGCGCCCCGACAAGCGCGTGGGGGATGAATCCAAGTGGGATGCTTCTGAAGCGGCACTGGAGGCCGCGCTGCAGCGCGGCGGGATGCCCTTTTCAATCAACCCAGGGGACGGCGCCTTCTACGGGCCGAAGATCGACATCTACGTCAAGGACGCGCTGGAACGCCCTTGGCAGCTGTCCACCATCCAGTTCGATTTCAACATGCCGCAGCGTTTTGACCTCCATTACATCGGCGAGGACGGCAAGGAACACCAGCCGTACATGATCCACCGCGCCCTGCTGGGCTCGATGGAGCGCTTCTTCGGCGTGCTCACCGAGCACCACGGCGGCGCGTTTCCCGTATGGCTTGCCCCGGTGCAAGCGGTGGTGTTGCCCATCGCCGAGCGGCACTTGGATTACGCTCAGACGGTGGTCGAGCGGCTCAAAGCGGCAGGGCTGCGCGTCGAACTGGATGGCAGCAGCCGCACGCTCAACTACCGCATCCGTGACGCCCAGACGCAAAAAATCCCGTACATGCTGGTGGCGGGAGATCGAGAGGCGGAAGGCCAGCAAGTGGCCGTGCGCCTGCGCACGGGCGAGGATCTGGGCGCCAAAACCTTGGACGAATTCCTGGCGCTGGTGAAGGAGAAGGTGGAGTCCAAGGCTTCCTGCTGAGTGGATCGAAAAACATACAGGGGGATCCTCAAGATCCCCCTGTTCATCTTTCGCTTGAAAACTGTGGAGCTCTATTAACCGTTGGGCCTGCCCTGCACGGCCAACGCGCGGTTCAGATCATGCGGTTTGACCATTTCTTCGGCCAACAAGATCTCGCCGATCTTACGGCCCGACTGCTTCTTCTGCTTGTCCAGCGCATCCTGAAGCTGCTTGGGCGTCAAGCGGCCCATGTCGCACAGGATCTCGCCCACGCGCCGATGTTGCTCCAGGTAACGCTCCAAGGCCGTGAGGATCACGGCGCTCTTGCTTTTGCGGTGCGCGGCGGCTTCGTGTTCGACTTTATCGATCAAATACTGATCGTCTTTCGTATAGTAGATGGTCATCTGCATGGCTTATCTCCTCACCGATGAATAATGGATCAGTATATCGTTTATCCCTGCAAGCTGTCAAGTAGGATCGAAGTGAAACGCACACTTTATCCAAGAAGGGCGCATGGTCAACGCGTAACGGCGGAAACAGGCACAGTTCCGCTCGGAACGTGATCCCGGATGACCTCGTACACCGGGGAAGCGTGTCCTTCGCCTGATCCAGGCGAACCGATTAGAATCAGCCCCTATGTCATCGACATTACACACGCCTACTTTGATCGCTAAGAAGCGCGATGGTCACGCGCTGAGCGACGAGGAAATCCGTTTTCTGGTGGAGGGTTTCACGCGCGGAACCATCCCCGATTACCAGATGGCCGCCTGGGCAATGGCCGTGTACCTGCGTGGCATGGATGAGCGCGAGGCCACCGCACTGACCTTGGCCATGGCCAAGTCCGGACAGACGGTTTCATTTGAAGGGATTAAGGGTAAGATCGTGGACAAGCATTCGACGGGCGGGGTGGGGGACAAGGTATCCTTGATCGTCGCGCCCCTGGTGGCCGCGGCGGGGCTGAACGTGGCCAAGCTCTCCGGCCGCGGGCTGGGACACACCGGCGGCACCATCGACAAGCTCGAAGCCATTGCCGGATTTCAGGCGGCACTGTCCATTTCGGAGATGGTTCGACAGGTCAACCGCATCGGCATCGCGCTGTCGGAGAGCACCCACGACCTGGCGCCCGCCGACAAGGCGCTGTACGCCCTGCGCGACGTCACGGCCACGGTCGGCTCCCTGCCGCTGATCGCAAGCTCCATCATGAGCAAGAAACTGGCCGTGAGCTCCCATGCCATCGTGCTGGACGTCAAGGTGGGCCGGGGCGCGCTGATGAAGACCCTGGATCAAGCGCGCGCCTTGGCCACGCTCATGGTCAAGATCGGCACTGCCGCCGGTCGAGAGACGGCCGCGCTGCTGACGAACATGGAGCAACCCCTTGGCCATGCCGTGGGCAACGCGCTGGAGGTGCAGGAGGCTGTAGACACACTGCAAGGCCACGGCCCGCAGGACTTGACCGAGCTCTGCCTGGCCATCGCGGCGCAACTCCTGACCCTGGCGCAGCCGCAGACATCGCTCCAGGACGCCCAGGCACAGCTCCAGCAACATCTGGGTTCGGGCCAAGCCTTCGGAAAATTCAAGGCGTGGATTCAGGCCCAAAAAGGCGACGTGTCCTATGTGGAAGACGTTGGAAAACTGCCCCGCGCCAAGCTCACATCCGTGGTGGGCGCCCCCATCAGCGGCTACGTCCAGGGGCTCGATGCCCTGGCCATCGGAGAAGCGGCCACCGCGCTGGGAGCGGGGCGGGCCAAAAAGGGCGACCCCATCGATCACGCCGTGGGCGTGATGCTTCACGCCAAGGTCGGCGACCGACTCGAGCGCGGGGCGCCCCTGGCGACGTTGCACGCCAATAGAAAAGAGTTGCTGGAAGCAGCGGAACGACGCGTGTTGGAAGCGTACGAACTGGGAGCACGACCGATCGCCGCACCGACGCTGATCTACGAAAGGATCCTGTGATACACTCAACCGTGGAGGGGATGACGATGACGTTTGCCCGCATTCAGGATGCCGCGCAGCGCCTTGCCGGCATTGCGCGCCGTACCCCGGTGATGACCTCGCGCACGCTCAACGACGCCTGCAACTGCGAGGTCTTTCTGAAATGTGAAAACTTCCAGCGCATGGGGGCGTTCAAGTTCCGCGGCGCGTACAACGCGCTGAGTCGGCTGGATGAAACCCAGAAGCGCTGCGGCGTGATCACCTACTCCTCCGGCAATCACGCCCAGGCGGTGGCCCTGTCCGGCAAGCTGCTGCGCATCCCCACCACGATCGTCATGCCCAAGGACGCCCCCAAGGTCAAGCTGCAGGCCACGCGCGCCTACGGCGCCGAGGTCGTGCTCTACGACCGCGCCGAGGACTCGCGCGAACACTTGGCTCAAACCATCCAGCAAGAGCGAGGTCTGGCTCTGATCCCGCCTTTCGACCACCCCGACATCATCGCCGGCCAAGGCACCGCCGCCATGGAGCTATTCGAAGAGGCGGCCCCGCTGGACGCGTTGCTCGTCCCCTGCGGCGGCGGAGGCTTGCTGGGAGGCTCGGCCATCAGCGCGCGCTGGCTTGCGCCCGAATGTCGCGTGTATGGGGTGGAACCCGAGGCGGGCAACGATGGGAAACGCTCCTTTGAAAGCGGCGTACTTCAGCGCATCGCAAGCCCCGACACGATCGCCGACGGCGCGCGCACCCAGTCGCTGGGGCAGTTGACCTTTGCCCTGATCCGCGCGCACGTCCAGGGCATGCTGACCGTCTCCGACGACGAGCTGATCCAGGCCATGCGTTTTCTGTGGGAGCGCCTGAAACTGGTGGTCGAGCCCACCGGGGCGCTGGGGTTGGCCGCGCTGTGGCACGGCCGCCTTTCGCTGCCTGGCAAGCGCGTGGGCGTGATCCTGAGCGGCGGGAACGTGGATCTTGAAACCGCGTGCGGGTTGTTTTCAAAGGTGACTGCGCCTTAAACTCACAGCCGTACAAGAAGACAGGGGGCGCGTCGTGTCCCCTGTCTTCTTTCATGTTGCCATCCGATCAGAAACCCGCGCGATGCGTCACTGCCTCCAACACCTTTCCGACGATGTCCTCCCAGCGGAAATTCTCCAATTTAAACAGCTGGAGCTCGCCTTCGTCCAACTCAAATGCGTCCAGCCCTGGGATGTTGGACAGCACGGCTTCCAGACGCTGTTCGATCGGCTGCAGCGCGTCGCCGTTGCCGGACTCGGAATCCACGATGCCGATGCGGTTGTCGTCGCGATACCGCTTGATGAAAAACTCGTCGTGGTTGAACATCCTGACAAACACTTCGTTCTGTTCGTTGTTGAAGATCAGGCGATCGTACATCTGCGCCTGACCCAGTTGCATGCCTCCCAGGAAGGCGATCAGCAATACCGCTGCCAGCGAGCCGATCATCAACACATACTTCCTCATCTTGCCCCCCTTCAGGGTAACCCTCACTCCTTGTCGTCGACTGTGTTCAGAAACCGGCCACATTATACCAAAAACCACTTTCAAAATCATGAATGAGGGCCGTGGGCTGGCGGTTTACCAGCCATGTTCACCCACCTTGCCTGCCAGGGTCAACACCACGGTTCGCAAGTGCGCCAGATTGCGACACTCCCACACCCGGGAACAATACGGCTCATAGACCTGCATGATCGAATCGCCCGTGTTCCAAAGCACCCGCCGCTCAGGGTTTAGCCAAAGCACCTGGCGCACCCGGTCGTACACCTCGCGCAGCGCCTGGGTGCGCGCCGGAGCCTGGTTGCTGCGCGCATCGCCCAGGATGATGACCGTGCTGCGCCGGTCCAGGCGCCGCACGGCACTGCGAAATTGCCCCAGCGTGGTTCCGTAATCGGTGTGGCGTTGGGTCAAGCCCGCCGCGCGCAACTGCCCCAACAGACGGTCCACCGCCTCGGCAGGCCGCGCGCGCCTGGCCAACTCCGCCTGCAAGGGCTCGGTGATCTCATACAACCCATCCGAAAACGCAAAGCTGCGACAAGGGCCCGCCACCCCTTGAAAGGCGCGGGTCAGCATCAAGAAGAAACGGGCGAAGGCCTGCACGCTCTGGCTTACGTCCGCCAGCACGAAGAGCCGGGGCTCGCGAATGCGCCGCCGCTTGCGCACCAGTTTCAACGGCACGCCCCCGTACTGCAGGCAGCGGCGCACGGTCTTGCGCAGCTCCAGGCGGCCCCGCCGCGCCGGCTCATGCCGCCTCCTTGCCCTGGCCAGCAGCTGCCGGACCCACTGCTCGACCTGCTCCTCGATCAACTGCGCCTCACTGGCGTCCATGTGGCTGAAATCAACCTGATCGAGCTGCGCCCGTGCCAGCAAGGCCTCAAGCGCCTGGGTTTGATCGGCCTGAAGCGCGCTCAGGAACGCAAGCTCCAGGTCTCGGCGCACGGCCTCGCCCGCCTTGTCCGTGGGCGCCTGCGCCTGAACCATCTGCGTGAGCAAAATCAGCGCCTCCTGCACGTCACGAGCGCGCTCG
>DATCIV010000220.1:0-9228 GCA_036507575.1 Candidatus Bipolaricaulota bacterium
GCGTGACGCGCTTGTCCAGCGCCGTCTTTGGGTCGATCTGGGCGATGCCCAGCATCTAGCCTGCCTTGGGAGCTTGGACAAGCAGCGCGCCATCGGGATCGGCCATCTGGCTTTCGCCGGTGTAGGTCAGCGTTTTTTCGCCTCGGTCTTCGGTGCCGAAGCGGTTGCACATGGCCCAGAACAGGCGATTTTCCATGGCCCGCACGCGCGTGGAAAGCTGCGCCTTGGTGGGCATCACCAGGTTCGATGGGTGGCAGATCAGCTGCACCCCTTGCAGCGCGAGCGAGCGCGCGGCCTCGGGGAACAGGTGGTCGAAGCAGATGAGCATGCCCACCTTGACCCCTTTCACTTCGAAGACGGGAAACCCCAGGTTGCCGGGCTTGAAGTAGAGCTTCTCCTCGTAGAACAGATGGGCCTTGCGATAGACCCCAACCAGCCCTTGCGGCCCCACCAGCGCCGCGCTGTTGAAAAAGTCGTCTCCATCACGTTCGGGCAAGCCCAACGCCAGATACAGATCGTGCTTTCGCGCCAATTGGTGCAGGAAATCGGTGCTTGGGCCGGGGATGGGCTCGGCCACCGCCGCGACCTCTTCGTGATTCAGAAACAGGTAGCCGCTGTTGCCCAGCTCCGGCAGCACGATCAGATCGGCCTTTACGCCCCGCAGGGCATTGGCCATGTGGTCCAGGTTCTTTTGGACTTGTCCAAATTGGGGAGCAAACTGGAAAAACCCTACGCGCATGGCGGCTCCTTTCGAGCCTGCATTGAAGCGCACCCGTCCACGCCGCGCAAGGCGCCCCTGACCCAGGTCAAAGCCGCCGCTGATGCGTATCATGGAAGCAGGGGCCGCTGTGGCCTTACGCTGAGGCAGGGAGAGCGCGGTTCAAGCTTCACGAAAGGAGGCCCATATGCGGGAGCTGGTCGTGATCGGTTACGACGATCCCTTCAAGGCGGAAGAGGTGCTGCTGGAGTTGGACAAGATGCAAAAGACGCACCTGATCGACCTGGGCGATGCGGCGGTGGTGGTCAACGACCGTCAGGGCAAGATGAAGTTCAAGCACTTCCATGAGTTGACCCTGCACAGCGAGCAGACCGCCAGCTTGTGGGGGACGTTGCTTGGCTTTCTGCTCCTGCACCCGGGGTTGGGTGGGCTGTTGGGAGCCAGCATAGGCGAACGAGCGAGCTCATTGGAGGATTACGGCATCGACAACGCCTTCATCCAACGCCTGGGCCAAGCGCTGAGCGTGGGGAGCTCCGCGCTATTCGTGTTGGTGCGCCACGCACACCCGGACAAGGTGTTGGAGGAACTGGCCCCCTTCGGCGGGCGGGTGCTGCGCACGTCGTTGTCCGCCGTCGACGAAGCCAAATTGCGCAAGGCGTTGGACGCGAGAAGATGAGCGTGTCGTAGGGGCGCAGCATGCTGCGCCCCTACCTGATACACGCGAGACAGCGCAAGTTCACCTTACGCGGGCGCCTTGTGCGACAGGTAGTCCACCAGCTTGTTGAGCGTGTCAATCTTGCCGTAGTCGCCCTCCGGGATGCCCACCCCCAGCGCCTCGTCCAAGCCCACGATGAAATTCAGAAAATCGAACGAGTCGATGTTCAGCGCCTCCATCAGGTTCTCATTCGGGTTCCACTGGTTCAGATCCACCTCGGGCGCGATGGATTGCACGACCTGAAAGATGCTCTGCTTGATTTGTGCGTCGTTCATAGTTGATCGGGCTCCTTCAAGTAACGCTTGATAGCCTCCAGGAACTGCGCGCCCTGAGTGCCGTCGCTGGCCCGGTGGTCGGCGGCCAGCGTGGCGGTGAGCACCTTGCGCACCGTCAGCATGCCGTTTTCCGCCCAGGGCCGCTCGCCGACCTTGCCGAAGCCCACCAGCGCCACCTGCGGCGGATAGATGACGCCGTACACGGTCTCGACGCCCAGGTCGCCCAGGTTGCTCACCGTGATGGTCGCATCCGTCAGCTCCGAGCTGCGCAGCCGATTGGAGCGCGTGCGCATGATCAGGTCGCGCACGGCGTTCATCAGCTCGTCCAAGCTCAGCAAGTCCGCGTTGTGCAGGGCCGGGGCGATCAGGCCGCCCTGGCGCAGCGAGATGGCAAAGCCGATGTGGATGCCCTCCTCAATGCGCAGCTCGTCCTCGACCCAGTAGCCGTTCAGCTGGGGCACCTCCACCAGCGCCTTGGCCACCGCCTTGACCAGCAGCACGGCCGGCAGGATGCGCTCCTTGACCGAACGCTTCGCGTTTTGTTCTTCCAGCCAGCGCAGCGTGTGCGTCACGTCGATGTCGGTCTGCAGGTAGTAGTGCGGGATGTCGCGATTGGCGCGCGACATGGCCGCCGCGATCGCGCGGCGCATGTTCTTCTGGAATTGATCGCCTGCCGGCTGGGGCGCAGGCGCCACTTCCTTGCGTGGCGGGACGGGAAGTTCGACCTTGGGTGCGGCCATGGGCTGGGGCCTTGGCGTTGCCTTGACGGCTGCCGCGCGCTCGATGTCCGCGCGCTGGATGACGCCGTGCGGGCCCGTCCCCTTCACCGCGGTCAGTTCCACGCCCAGTTCACGCGCCAGCTTGCGCGCGGAGGGTGAGGCCTGGATGCGCGCATGGGCGGGCGCCTCCGCTTGGGCCACCGCACGATGATCCATCGGGTGATGATCCGGCGCACTCCTGTATGCCGCAGTTGCAACGGGTATCGCCGCAGGCGCCGGCTTTGCTTGGGGCGGCTGAGGCTTGCCATTGTCCGGCGCCGGTGCGCCGCTTCCCACGACGGCAAGCGGCGTGCCCACCTTGATGCGCTCAGGACCCGGCTGCGCCAGCAGCTTCTCGACCACGCCTTCGTCGAAGATCTCGACCTCGATCACGCCCTTGTCGGTCTCGACCTCGGCGATCGCCATGCCGCGCTTGATGGGGTCCCCCGGCTTGACCTTCCACGACACCAGGGCCGCCGACTCCATGTCCGCGCCCAGGCTGGGCATCAGGAACTCAGCCATGGTTGCTCACCGCTTTCTTGACCGCGGCCACCACGCGCTCGGGGCTGGGCAGCGCGGCCTCCTCCAGGTGCTTGGCGTAGGGCAGGGGCACCTCGGCGGTGCAGACCCGCTCGACCGGCGCGTCCAGCTCGTAGAAAGCCTGCTCGACGATGCGGGCGCAGATCTCGGCGGCAAGGCTTCCCGTCTTCCACCCCTCGTCCACAATCACGACCCGGTGGGTCTTGGCGATCGATTTGAGGTACGTCTCGTCATCCAGGTGCCGCAGCACGCGCAGGTCGATCACGTCCGCGCTGATGCCCTCTTTGGCCAGCATCTCGGCGGCGTCCAGCGCCTTGAACAGGCTGGCGCTGTAGGCCAGGATGGTCACGTCGTTTCCGACGCGGCGCACCTTGGCGCGTGCGATGTCCACCTGCACGCCCTCCGCGGGCAGACGCGCCTTCATGTTGTAGAGCAGCGGGTTCTCGAAGATGAGCACCGGGTCCGGATCCTGCAGCGCGGGCCAGAGCATGCCGCGGGCGTCCTCGACCGTGGCCGGCGACAGCACCTTGAGGCCGGGGATGTGGGCGAACCAGTTCTCCAGGCTGTGCGAGTGCTGGGCCGCCAATTGCTTGCCGGCGCCCGTCGCCATGCGGATGACGATGGGCACGTTGAACTGGCCGCCGGACATGTGCAGCAGCGTGGCCGCGTTGTTGAGGATCTGGTCCAGGGCCAGCAGGCTGAAGTTGACGGTCATGATCTCCACGATGGGCCGCATGCCGTTCATGGCGGCGCCGATGCCGGCGCCGGTGAAGACCGACTCGGCCATCGGCGTGTCGCGGATGCGCTCGGGCCCGAACTCATCCACCAGCCCCTTGCTCACCGCGAAGCAGCCGCCGTAGCTGGCCACGTCTTCGCCCATCAAGAACACGCGCTCGTCGCGGCGCATCGCTTCCCGCATCGCTTCGCGCACGGCCTCGCGGTAGGTCAGCTCCACCGTCGCCGGCGCCGCCTGCGTTTGCACTAGCGTTTGTACGCTCATGATGCCCCCTGTTCCGAATACACAAAGCGCGTCAGGTCCTCCAGCGGCTCCAAGGTCCCCGCGTCGGCGTAGGCCACTGCCTCGGCGATCTGTGCGTCGGCCTCGCGCTCCAGTTGTTTGATCTGCGCATCGGTGACCAGCCCGCGCTCCTTGAGCACGCCGGCCAGGTGCACGATCGGGTCCTGCTGGCGCCAGCGCTCGACGTCCTCCTTCTTGCGATAGAGCTCGGCGTCGAACATCGAGTGCGCGCGGAAGCGGTAGGTGATGCACTCCAGGAAATACGACCCTTTGCCGCTTCGCACGTGAGCCACTGCCTTGTGCGCCTGGGTCTCGACCGCGAGCACGTCCATGCCGTTGACCGTGGCCGCGGGCACGGCGTAGGCGTCGGCCTTCTTGGCCAGGTTGGGCACGGGCTCCGAGCGCTCCAGCGGCACGCCCATGGCGAACAGGTTGTTCTCGCACACGAACAGGACGGGCAGCTTCCACAGCGAGGCCAGGCTCATCGATTCGTGGAACTCCCCCTCCTGCACTGCGCCGTCGCCGAAGAAGCAGCAGGTGACGACGCTTCGCCCCTGCATCTTGTCCGCCAGCGCCAAGCCCACGGCAAGCGGCAGCCCGCCGGCGACGATGGCGTTGCCGCCGTAGAAGCGCGTGCTCGCGTCGAACAGGTGCATCGACCCCCCGCGCCCGCGGCTGCACCCCTCCTGTTTGCCGAACATCTCGGCCATGATGGCCTTCATGGACACCCCGCGGGCCAGCGCCTGGCCGTGCTCGCGGTAGGTGGCGACCACGCAATCCTCCGGCCTCAACGTCTCGATCACGCCCACGGCCACGGCCTCCTCGCCGTTGTACAGGTGCAGGAAGCCGCGGATCTTCTGGGCGCCGTAGAGCTCGGCGGACTTGTCCTCCAGCCGCCGGATGCGCACCATTTGCCGCAGCAGGTGCAGCCCGTGCTCGTGGTCGAGTTCGGCCACTGCGCTTGCATGCGTCTGCAATTTCTTAGGCATCAGTCCTCCTCCAATGTGGATGTATCCCCTTCAGGCAGGCCCAGCTCGCGCGCCTTGAGCAGCCGGCGCATGATCTTGCCGCTGCGGGTTTTGGGCAGATTGTCGTGGAACTCGATCTCCTTGGGCGCCACCGCGGGCCCCAATTTCTTGCGCGCAAAGCCGATGAGCTCCAGCTTCAACGGGTCCGCGGGCGCAAAGCCGGGCTTCAAGGACACAAAAGCCTTGACCACCTCGCCCGCCACCGGATCGGGCTTGCCGATCACGCCGGCTTCGGCCACTGCGGGGTGCTCCATCAGCGCGCTCTCCACCTCGAACGGACCGACCATGTGGCCCGAGGTCTTGATGATGTCGTCGGCTCGGCCCACGAACCAGAAATAGCCGTCCTCATCGCGCACGGCCAGGTCGCCCGACAGATACCAGCCGTCCACGAAGCATTTGCCATAGCGCTCTTCGTCGTGGAGATACGCGCGAAACATGGACGGCCAGCCGGGCTTGAGGGCCAAATTGCCGTCCACGTTGGGCTCCTGGACCACTTCCACCTTGTCCTTGCCCACGCGGCGCACGATGGCGGCCTGCACGCCGGGGATGGGGCGGCCCATCGAGCCTGCCTTGATGTCCATCTGCGGGTAGTTGGCGATCATGATCCCGCCGGTCTCGGTCTGCCACCACGTGTCGTGGAAGGGCTTTCCAAGCACCTGCTTGCCCCAGAGGACGCCCTCCGGGTTCAGCGGCTCGCCCACGCTGTAGGCCACGCGCAGGTGGCTCAGGTCATATTCCTGCTGCGGCTTGATGTCCAAGCGCATCAGGCGGCGGATGGCGGTGGGTGCGGTGTACCAGATGCTGACCTTCTGGTCCTGCAGGATCTGGTACCAGCGCTTGGCGTCGAACTCGGCCTCGTCCACGATGTTGGTCACCCCGTGCAGCAGCGGGGCGATGACGCCGTAGGAGGTGCCGGTGACCCAGCCGGGGTCGGCCGTGCACCAGAAGACGTCGTCGGGGTGCAGGTCCAGCACGTATGCAGCCGTGATGTAGTGGGTGTAGACCGCCTTGTGCACGTGCACCGCGCCCTTGGGCATCCCGGTGGTGCCGCTGGTGAAGTGCAGCACCGACATGTCCTCGGGGTCGGTGGGCGGAATGCTAAATTCAGGCGAAGCCTGTTTCATCAGCTTGGGCAGCGAGAGCACGTCGGGAGCCAGGTCCGTATCCACGTCGGCGATGAGGACGCGCTGCAACTGCGGCAGCCGATCGCGCGAAGCCGCCACCTTCTGCTCGTAGAGCTTGTGGGTGGTGACCAGCACCTTGGCGTCCCCGCGCTGCAGGCGCTGGAAGATGGGCTCCGGACCGAAGGCGGAAAACAGCGGGCAGAACACGCTGGCGTTCTTGAGCGTGCCCAGCGCCGCGATGTAGAGCGCCGGGATGCGCCCGGCCAGCGCGAACACCCGTTCCCCCTTGTCCACGCCCAGCGCGCGCAGCACGTTGGCAAAGCGGTTGGTTTCGGCCTTGAGAACCCCGTAGGTGAAGTCGCGCACGTCGCCGCCCTTGCCCAGCCAGCGCAAGGCCACGTGGTTGCGGCGCAGGCCGTTGGCGTGGCGATCCACGGCCTCATGGGCGATGTTCAATCCCGC
The DNA here is from genome assembly GCA_036507575.1 of Candidatus Bipolaricaulota bacterium. Taxonomy (GTDB): domain Bacteria; phylum Bipolaricaulota; class Bipolaricaulia; order RBG-16-55-9; family JAJCYT01; genus DATCIV01. Next base: position 6,639 of record DATCIV010000220.1, read on the forward strand.
CCCTTTGGGCAGGCCCTCCAGCTCGCAGCCTACTTCCTCCCAGGAGAACTCCCCGTACGCTTCGGCGTAATCCGTCAAGTTCGGTTGGACCGACCACTTCTCGGTCGGTTTCTTGATGGGTTCAACAGCCATGTCGTTGCCTCCCTTAATCGTGTCATAAGGCGCCTGCCTGAAAGCCAACCCAGCGCTATAGCGGCGGGCGCCGGATTCAGTCTAAGCATGTACAATGAACGGCTGTATGAGTTGGGTCATCGAGGGAGTTGATGCGCATCATGGAAGGGGTTTTGCCTGGTTGGGTATGGTGAGCGGGGGGCGCGCGCACGGCGTGACGCTCTATGCCGGCGCAAAGAAGGGAAAACCGTGACGTCCTCCCATCCCCTAAAGGGGACGGGCTTCCGACTCGGAACTTACGAGGTTGAGGTTACCATACGAACCACGATCCAAGATCGCAGTTGGCACTTCCCCTCTCAAGGGCCGCGTCAGGAGGCCCACGCCCGACGACATATAGCCTTCGGGCAGCGGCTTGAGAGCGATGTTACGCGCCGCGTTGACATCGGCGTGAACTTCGTACTCACAAGCCTTGCAGCAGAACACGGCTTGGCTGGGTCGGTTGCTGCGGTCTTGGTGACCACAACAGGAACACCGCTGGCTGGTCTTGCGCGGGTCCACCTCAATCACCGGAACGCCTGCCAGCGCTGCTTTGTAGTGGATCATGGACAACAGTTGGGCAAAGGGCCAGCCATGGACCATGCGGTTGAGCTTCTTGCTGAACTTGGTCCGGTCACGGATGCCCAGCAGCTTCTCAACGCACAGCACGCCGTTGTGCGCTGCAACGATGTCCACGATCTGTCGGCTGATCTTGTGGTTCAGGTCGCGCACCCAACGGGATTCTTTGCCCTTGCTACGCTTGACCATCCCTATCTTGCGTTTTTGTTGCAACGCTTGACGGTAGCGGGCGTAGCGACCACGGGTGTACCGCAACGGTTTGCCGTCCCAAAACTTGACGACATTGGAACCAACCAAGACTGCCGTGTTGGCAAGGCCCAAGTCCAAACCAAAGACGGGCCGCTCGCCGGGTTGGATCGGAACATCCTCATCCTCGACGGTGAGCATCAAATACCAGTCTTTGCCTCGACGGACCAACTCACTGACACGGCGTTTGGCGAAGAGATACGGTCTGGCAGATGCTTGAACAAACAGGGGCAACCACAGAAAGCCATCGTAGGTCGAAACCCGCAGTACGCCATTGGCAGTAACGCTAAACGTACGCTCGGCAAGGCCGATGGGCATGTTCCCGTTGAACTCAGGAACAGACGACCTCTTGCCACGCCTCACCCATGCAACGTGAGACTTCCACGTTTCAATTGCCTTGTCCCTGGCGCGTTGCAGCATGGCGGCTTTCAAGGAGAACGATTCACGAGCTTGTTGGTAGACAGCGCGGTGCAGTTTCGTGGCGCTGTGCGTTCCAAGATCCTGAATAGCATTGAGGTGGAACTGAGCGCAAGCAGTGTATTCGGTTTGCAGAGCCAACAACTGTCGCTCCTTGGCGCGGTTGGGCGTCCTCAGTTTCAACCTCAATACTCGTTTTATCATAACAGAATTGTATCTGAAAGAGAGGTGCAGGTCAAGGGGCTTCAGCCCTGGCGGGCTGCGGCCAATTCCTCCAGCCCCCTGAACGGGGCCGGTCTCCTTGGCCGTTTTCTATGAAAAAGACGCTGCTATGCGCCGTGGTGGCGGTTTCGCTCCTGCCCGCCGTGCAGCAGGGGAACTCCCCATGGCTGCAGGTGGGGCAGACGCGCTTTGCAGGGGGGTTCGGACAGGCGCTGGCCTCCGACGGTCGAGATCTCTACATTCTGCGCCAGTTCACGGAAAACACGCGCATCGATTTCCAACACCTGGTGCTGACCGACGGACTGGTCACGCGAACCACGAACCTGACCGCGCCGCCCCTGGACGTCAAGGACGGCACAGCCATCGTTTTCGATCCCGAGGGCAATTTGTACGCGATGTTTGGAGCAGGTTACGCCGAACAGCGCAGGGGGTTTGCGCGCTATACCGCAGGCCGCTGGATCGAGCTGTCCCCCACCCCCGCGAACCAGGGGGCGGGGGACGCCATGACGTTTGTCAGCCATCAGGGCCAGCGGTATCTTTACGCCATGGTGGGCGCCGCGAGCGCTCAGCGGCCCGACGCCATCACGGCCTTCCTGCGCTATCACCTGAGCAGCAACCGCTGGGAAGCGATGCCCCTACCGCCCTGGGAGTGCAGCGACGACGGCTCGGCCCTTGCCTGGGACGGGGGCGAATTCGTCTACGCTTTGCAGGGATCGGACTGCCAGGATCAGCCGACGGCCGCCTTCGCTCGTTATTACCTGACCTTGCAGTTGTGGGAGCGGCTGGCGCCGGTCCCTGCCGCGGTGGATTACGCAGGGTCGCTTGCGTGGGACGGCGGGCAATTCCTGTACGCCACCACGGGCGCCGAAGACCCGTTTGAGGGGCGCGGCTTCTTCCGCTTTTACCTGGTCGAGAACGTCTGGGATACCACCCTGCCCGCCTTGAACTGCTCCGTGGGGGATTACAACGGCAACCGACT
>DATCIV010000221.1:0-3284 GCA_036507575.1 Candidatus Bipolaricaulota bacterium
ACTGGAGCCAAGCCAGCGGGTGCGGCGCAATGACGTGAATGCGCTCGGCGATCTCCAGCCCTGGTGTGTTCGCATCCACGACGAAGGCCGATAGCTCCTTGGTTCCTGCTTCTCCGGTGCGGGCAAACACGGTGTAGAAGTCCGCGATGCCGCCGTTGGAGATCCAGGTTTTCGTGCCGTTCAGGACGTAATGATCGCCGTCTAGCTGAGCGGTGGCACCGATCGCGCCTACGTCCGACCCCGCGTCCGGCTCGGACAGGGCAAACGCCGCGATTTTTTCACCTTGGCTGACGGCTTGTAGATATTTCTTCTTTTGTTCTTCAGAGCCAAAGAGCGTTATCGGCCCGCTGCCCAACCCCTGCATGGCAAACGAGAAATCGGCAAGCCCGCTGTGGTAGGCCAGCGTCTCGCGAATGAGGCACAGCGAACGTATGTCAAGCTGAGGGCATACCCCGCCGTAAGCCTCAGGGACGCAATACTTGAGCCAGCCTGCATCGGCCAGTTGGCGCACCAACGCCTTGCAGGCGGCGTCTACGTTGCTGCTCTTAGAGTCTTTCAGTTCGCGCTTGGCCCATGTTTCTAACGTCTTGGCAAGCACACGGTGTTCCTCTACAAAAAAGGGCCAGCTGAGATACGTGTAATCTTTCATGTTTTGCTTTGATCCCCCTCACCCTAACCCTCTCCCCGTGGGAGAGGGAATACAAAGGATCCTCCTCTCCCTTTGGGAGAGGCAGGGGTGAGGGGCTCCAATTCAGTCGCCTTCAAACACAGGTTTTTCCTTCTTCACAAATGCGCGGTACGCTCTTTTGAAGTCCTCGGTCTGCATGCAGATGGCTTGCGCCTGAGCCTCCATCTCGATGGCGGCCTCCAGGCTCATGTGCCACTCCTGGTTGAGCATGGCCTTGGTCATGCCGTGCGCAAACGTGGGGCCTTTGGCCAGCTGCTGCGCCAAGGCAAGCGATTCATCGGCCGCTTGCCCCGCCGGAACCAAGCGGTTGAAGAACCCCCAGCGCTCGCCTTCCTGTGCACTCATCGTGCGGCCCGTGAACAGCAGCTCTGCGGCACGGCCATGGCCGATGAGCCTGGGCAACATCGCACAGGCCCCCATGTCGCAGCCGGAAAGGCCGACCTTCACAAACAGGAATGCGGTCTTGGTCTCCGGCGTCCCGATGCGCAGGTCCGAGAACGTGGCCACCATCGCGCCCGCGCCCACGCACACCCCTTCGATGGCGGCGATCACGAGCTGCGGACAAGCCCGAATGGCCTTCACGAGATCCCCCGTCATGCGCGTGAACTCGAGCAGCCCATCCATGTCCATCTGCGTCAGCGGGCCGATGATGTCGCCCACGTCGCCGCCGGAGCTGAAATTCCCGCCGGCCCCGGTGACCACGACGGCCCTCACGTCGTCGGCGTGGACGAGGTTCCTGAACGTGTCTCGTAGCTCCGCGTAGGACTCAAAGGTGAGCGGGTTTTTCTTCTCGGGGCGACTGAGTGTGATGAGGGCGACATTTTCGCGCATCTCCCACAGAAAGTGTCTGGGTTTGAAATTGGCCATGAGCATGAGAACTCCTCTATGCGATCACGATGGCCTGGCCGGTGATCCCGCTAGCGCCCGGCGAGCAGAGCCAGGCCACGGTTTCAGCCACTTCTTCGGGCTGAATCATGCGCCTCTGCGGGTTGTCCTGGGCGATCAGCGCCCGGGCTTCGGCTTCGCCGCGCCCGGTCTTGGCCATCACGGTCTGGATGGCCAACCGAGCCATGTCGGTTTCCGTGTAGCCGGGGCAGACGGCGTTGACCGTGATGCCTTTTGAGACCACCTCAAGTGCCAGGCATTTGGTCAACCCGATCACGGCATGCTTGGAAGTAGAATATGCGGTGATGTACGGGTGTCCATGCAGTCCGGCAATGCTGGCCACGTTCACGATGCGGCCCGCTTTGGCCTCCAGCATCCAAGGTAAGACCACGCGGGCGCACAGGAACGTGCCCAGCAGGTTGATGTCCAGCACTTGCCGGAAACTTTTCAATGTGAGCTTGTGGAAGGGCGCCGAGCTGGCCATCCCCGCGTTGTTGATCAGGATCGAGACGGGCCCGAACCCTTTCACCGCTTGGACAAAAGCCTGCTCGACGAGCGCTTCGTCGCTGACGTCGCATGGGACCACCTGTGCTTGCTTCAAGGTGGCCGCCGTGCGCTCCAGCGCGTCCAAGCGGCGCCCCATCAACGTCACTTTCGCGCCCGCATCCGAGAGCTTTTTGGCGACGACGGCGCCGATCCCTGATCCTCCACCGGTCACGACCGCGTGCTGTCCGTTCAGCATGTTCACCTCTTTCCCCCTCACCCATAGCAACCTCCGGTTGCCCCTCTCCCGCGAGGGGAGAGGGAATCTACTTTTCTCCTTTGAAAGGAGAAGGCTGGAATTGAGGGTGAAGCTAAATATTGATCGCCATCTGCTGCTGGGCTGCGCGTTCGGTGATGCGCTCCAGTTGCTGTTTGCCGCTCAAGTACTGCGGCGGCCAGGGCACGTCCTTGTATCCCTGCTGCGTCGCCGCGTGCAGCGTCCAATACGGGTCCCACAAGTGCGGACGGGCCAGCAGGCACAAGTCTGCGCGACCTGAGGCGATGATGCCGTTGACGTGGTCGATCTCAAAGATGTTGCCCACCGCCATGGTGGCGATGCCCACTTCGTTTCGGATCTGATCCGCAAACGGCGTCTGGAACATGCGCCCGTAGACTGGCCTGGCCCGCGTGCTGGTCTGCCCGGCAGACACGTCGATGATGTCCGCTCCGGCAGCCTTGAAAGCGCGCGCGATCTCGACGGCGTCGTCGCCCATGATGGCGGATTCCCCTGCCCAGTCGCTTGCCGAGATGCGCACCGACATCGGCTTTTCGCCAGGCCAGACGGCGCGCACGGCGCAAAAAACCTCCAGAGGATAGCGCAGCCGATTCGCAAGGGAGCCGCCGTACTCATCGCCTCGCCGGTTGGTCAGCGGCGTGATGAAGGCCGAGAGCAGATACCCGTGCGCGCAATGCAGCTCCAGCAAGTCAAAGTCGCACTCGATGGCCATCTCCGCCGCGCGCACGAACTGGGCCTTCACGCGCGCCATGTCACGGCGCGTCATGGCTTTAGGCACCTGGTTGGCGGGCGACCAGGGGATCGGCGATGGCGCGAGCAGCTCCCAATTGCCATCCTCCAACGGCTCGTTGGCCCCCTCCCATTCCAACTTTGTAGAGCCTTTAGGTCCCGCATGCCCAAGCTGGAGCGCGATTTTGGCCGGGGTGTGATCGT
>DATCIV010000222.1:0-5592 GCA_036507575.1 Candidatus Bipolaricaulota bacterium
ATCCAGCACAACCTGTCGGTGTATTTTCACCGCTTTGAGAAGGAAGTGCTGCTGCCGCGCGCCGAGGTGCTGGATCGCGCATCTCAGTTCCTGCAGGCAGTGGGGCGCCAAAACGCCGATTACGGCGAAGGCATGCGGGGCATTGCCGAAGGCGCCGGCGTCGAGCTGCAGGCGGTGGCCGCCCTGAACGCGCGCTACGAGATCCTGTACTATCAATTTGGGTACAACGCCATGGCCAGCGCCGACGGCTGCACGGCCTTTGCCGTGATGCCCGAAGCCTGCGCAAACGGCCACCTGCTGATGGGTCAGAATTGGGATTGGATCCCCCAGGTGCAGGGGGCGGTGCTTCACGTCACCGAGCCCAGCGGGCTGCAGGTCATCAGCTTCACCGAAGCCGGCATCTTCGGCGGCAAGATCGGACTCAACTCCGCCGGAGTGGGCTTGGCCATCAACGGGCTGACCACGACGCAGGACAATTGGTCGCGCATGAGCAAACCTTTTCACGTGCGCTGCTACGAGATCCTGCGCTCCACCCGGTTTGAAACGGCAGTCCAGATCGTCACCGGCGAGGGTCGATCGTGCTCGACCAATTTCCTCATCGCCCAGGCGCCCGACAAGGCCGTGGACATCGAGGCAGCGCCCAACAGCGTGCGCCTGCTGCACGGCCCCTGCCTGGTGCACGCCAACCACTTCCTGGACCCCGGCGCGCTTGGCGTCCAGGAGCCTCCCAGCGACCGACGACCGTGTTCGTATCACCGACAGGCGCGCATGAGCCAGTTGATGCAGCGGGCGAAGGGCATTTCCGTGGAGGACTTGAAGGATTTCTTGCGCGACCACGACGGGCACCCCGGCTCGGTTTGCCGCCACGAGGATCCGCAGGATCCCCCGCAGGAGCATTACCGGACGGTGACTTCGGTGATCATGGACCTCACGACCTGCCACCTGGAGATCACCGATGGCCCGCCCTGCAGCAGCGACTATGAGCTCGTTCGGTTTAGAAGCTGACCGAGACGCTGAGCGTGCCGCTTTGCAAGCCGCCCGTGTCAAAGGCGATGTCCGCGCTGAAGGTGAGGATATTGAGTTGGGCGGAGAGCGTAAAGGACGTGCTGTCCCAGGCGAGGCCACTGCCGTCTTGCAAGAACAAGGTGGCTAAGGCGATGGTCAACCCGGCGCGGGTGACGGTCAATTCGAGTTCCTGCGACAGAATCCCAAAGCCCATCTCGCCCACGGTGGTGCTGACGAACCCAGCTGGATTTTGGTTGGGGTTGAGCGTGAGGGTCAATTGCGCGGTGGTCCGGTCAATCTGCAAGTCCGCGTTGAGGTCCTCCAAAACCAGGGAGAAGTTGCTGCTGGTCAAGCTGAGCGTGATGGTGTCAATCACGAAGGTGAGGACATTGTCGCTCTCAAACAAAGCCTCGATCTCCGCCAACCCCGCCAAGCTGAAACCAAGCTCCAGCGCGCCGGAGACCGGGACCAGCGGGCGAAATTCCAACCACGTGGACAGGCGCACGCCGCCGATCTGCACGCCCTCGATGTGCAGCCTTTCCACCTCGAAGGCAAACAGCGGCCCGGTTTCGCTGACGCAGCCCTTGTTGACTTCGCCCAGAAACTTGCGCTTCTTGATGCGGTTGTTGACCTCATCGTCGGCGCATAGGCCGGTGGCGCCGGTGACCGTGATGCCGCTGACGGTCTGGCCGGACACGCTGAGGATGGCGCCGAAGCCGAAGCTGGGGGTTTGATTGTCCACCACGCCGTCGTGCGCCCCGACAAAATACAGATCGGCAGGCAGGAAATGGTCGTGTTCGTGGTCGCCGCCGTCGGGCAGGCCGATGAGGGCTTCGGATAGAGCGCCGTGGATGTCGGGAAAATCAACGTCCTCAAACAGGGCCAGCACCCCCAAGGAGATGCCGGCGATGTCCAGCTGCAGGTCCACCCGCTTCTTCACGAAGCCGATGGCGCCGTCATTGGTGAGCCCGTCGCTGGAGCCGATCGGGCTGACGAACGATCCGGGGCACTGGCCTGCGATGCCCCCGTCGCCGTCATCGGACAGCCCGGCCACCACGCCAAGCCAGCCGGGCGCACTGCAACCGAAGGGCGGCGCAAAGACGAATTCGTCTTTGATCGTCAGCGCACCCAGGTTGGTGCCAATGGAGACGATGGTGAATTCAAGGCCCGTGATGCCAAATCCCAGGTCCATGCCGAAGATCATGCCGCTGATGGTGATGTGGACTTGCAGATTGGACTGCAAATCGAAGAAGAAGGGAACGGATTCCTGAGAGTTCGTCTGCGGGGTCAGGCTCAAATCAAAGGTGAACATCCCCGTCACGTCGGCCCACCCCGTCCAGCACAGGCCGGTTGCCAAGAAAAACCCGATCAGCAGCGCGGGCGCAAGTCGTTTCATCGTCCATTCCTTCCTGAGCGTCCGTTGTCGTCCATATCACCAACGAAGGGTCGTGCTCAGGGTAGGCCATGGCGTGACGAGCGTCTGTGGTCCAGGTCACCGCTGTCTGGGCCCTGGGTTCAATCGGCAGGTTCAGGCGAACCATTCATCGAGCAGGCGCTGCTTTTCCTGCGTTGGCAGGAAGGCCGCTTCAAGGCCGTTTCGCGCAATCCGGCGCAGGATCTCCTGGGACAGCGTGGCCGACAGATGCGCGAATTCGTCGCTGAGGGTCACATTCGACATCAGGCGGTTGTCGGTGTTGAGGGTCACCCACATCCCCGCGCGCAGGTATTGGTGGAGGGGGTGGGCGGCGTAATCGTCGATGAAGCCGCTGATCTGCAGGTTGCTGGTGGGGCAGACCTCCAAGGGGATTTTGCTGTCGGCAACGCGCTTGGCAACGCGCTCGTCCCGACAAATGAACGTGCCGTGGCCGATGCGGTGCGCCCCCAGATCCATCGCGCGCACGACGTTGTCGGGGCAACAGGCCTCCCCGGCGTGCAGGGTCAAGTGCAGGTCGTTCTCCAACGCGTATTCAAAAGCCTTGCGATGAGGCTCGGCTGGATAGCCGACCTCGGGCCCGGCCAGATCCAGGGCCACCACGCCGGCAAGTCGGTACTGGACGGCCACCCGCGCCACCGCCTCGGAAAGCGCCGGGGGCTCCTGGCGCATGGCGCAACAAATGAGCCGCGCGATGACGCCCGTTTTGCGCTGCCCCTCCTGCAGGCCTGCAAGGACCGCTTCGGTGATCTGCTCCATGGTGAGCCCCCCTCGTCCGTGCAGCGACGGCGCAAAGCGCACTTCAACGTAGCGCACGCCGTCTTGCGCCACGTCTTCAAGGAATTCATGAGCCACCCGCTGCAAATGCTCCCGCTCCTGCATGACGGCCACGGTGTGTTGAAACGCTTGCAGGTATTGGGGCAGCGTGCAGCGGCGCGGAACGCGCAGGTGGCGGGTCAGCTCCGCCAGGGAATCAAAAGGCAGGCGGATGCGGCTGGAGCGCGCCAACTCCCACACCGTTTTGGGTCGCAACGAGCCGTCCAGGTGTACGTGCAACTCGGCCTTGGGCCAGGTTTGGAATTCGGTCATGCCGCCTCCTGGGGACATCATAGGAAGGTGGCGCTCCCGTGCCAACTCGCCCGCTCAGGGCGGCCCTCAAATGGCAAGGCCGGCATGCTTGACTTTGCTGCGCAAACGGGTTATACTACGGCTGATCCGGGCATCCCCTGTTTCAATTCACGCTCTACATATCCATGAGAATTTCAGCGATAGTTCCTGCCTACAATGAAGCCGAGCGGATTGAAGCAGTGCTGCGCCCGCTACAGCGCGCCTCGTGCGTCGATCAGATCATCGTGGTAGACGATGGTTCAAGCGACGCCACCGCCCAGATCGCGGGCGACTTGGGGGTGGAGGTGGTGGTGCTGGCCGCCAATCGCGGCAAGGCCGCCGCGCTCGATCACGGGGTGCGGCGCGCGCGCAACGAGGTGTTGTTGTTCATGGACGCCGATTTGGTGGGATTGCAACCGGAACAGGTTGAGCAGTTGGCGAGCACTTATTTCAAGGAGCAGGTGGACATGGTCGTGGGCGTGTTCAGAAACGGGCGGCTGAACACCGATCTATCGCAAACGCTTGCGCCTTATCTTTCTGGACAGCGGGTGCTGTCTCGGGCTCTGTGGCAGCGGATCCAGCGCAAGGTGCAAGACATGGATTTCGGGGTGGAAATCGCCCTCAAGAAATTATCGATCAAAGAGGGCTGGCGGGAGGCCAAGGTGGAGCTCAATGGGGTGACACACGTCATGAAGGAAAAGAAGCGCGGCCTGGGCAAAGGGTTTAGGGATCGGCTGAAGATGTACAAGGACATCGTGCGCTCCGTGTTCACGAAGGTGGGCTGAGCTGTTCGATGCGCGCCTGACTCACGTGCAAGCACGATCGCGATACTGCCTGCGAAACACAACCAAAGCGCTTTAAAGGAGTTGTCGAATCTTGGTGCACAAGATGGGGCCCAAACGAAGGGGCCACAAGAGGAACGATGGCGAGGGCTTCGGCAATACGTATCCAAACGGCGAAGCCGCCCCCCTGCAGACGGGAACGCCGCCTGCCGAGCCGGCCAATCCGGCCCCCCAGGAAGCGCAAGGGGCCGCTCCCAGGAACTACACCACCTACCTGGATCTGGCCCAGCTGCGCGCCAGTCCCATGCCGGAGTTGCGCGCCCTGGCGGAGAAGTTTCAGGTCAGCGATTACAACCGCTTGAGCAAGGAAGAGCTCGTGTTTGCGCTGCTGCGAGCGCAAGCCGAGGTGCAGGGGCTGCGCTTCTCGGAAGGGGTGCTGGAAATCCTGCCCGACGGATACGGCTTCCTGCGCGATAAGACGCTGCTGCCCGGCAAGAACGACATCTACGTCTCGCCCTCCCAGATCAAGCGGTTTGGGCTGCGGGACGGGGACATCATCACCGGCCAGATCCGCCCGCCCAAGGAAGAGGAGAAGTACTTCGCGCTGCTCAAGGTGGAGGCCATCGATCTGGAAGACCCGGAGGTCACGCGCCGGCGCATTCCCTTCCACGATTTGACCCCTTACCATCCAACGAAAATGTTCCACCTGGAGCACGATCCCAGCGAGATCAGCACGCGCATCATCGACCTGTTCTCGCCGGTCGGCAAAGGGCAGCGCGCGCTGATCGTCTCGCCGCCCAAGGCGGGCAAGACCACGCTGCTCAAGCAGATCGCGCACGGCCTGGCCGCCAACCACCCGGAGGTCTACCTGATCGTGCTGCTGGTGGACGAACGGCCTGAAGAGGTCACGGACTTCAAGAAGTCCATCCGCATGGGCGAGGTGGTCAGCGCCACCTTCGACCAAAAGCCCGAGGTGCACACGCGCATCGCGGAGCTGGTCATCAACAAGGCCCGTCGGCTGGTGGAAATGGGCCGGGACGTGGTGATCCTGATGGACAGCATCACGCGTCTGGCTCGCGCCTACAACCTGTCGGTCTCCCCCAGCGGCAAGCTGCTGTCCGGCGGCATCGATCCGGTGGCCCTGTACAAGCCCAAGGAGTTCTTCGGCGCCGCCCGCAACATCGAGGAGGGCGGCTCTTTGACCATCATCGCCACGGCCTTGATCGACACGGGCTCGCGCTTGGACCAGGTAGTGTTCGAGGAGTT
>DATCIV010000223.1:0-7048 GCA_036507575.1 Candidatus Bipolaricaulota bacterium
GGAAGCCGTTGGCGACCTGGTGCGGCGCGAAGTACAGTCCTACAAACAGTTGCCGCGTTTGATTTACCATATCCAAACCAAGTTCCGCGACGACCCACGTCCGCGCGCCGGGCTGATCCGCGTGCGCGAGTTCGTGATGAAGGACAGCTACAGCCTCGACGCCGATGAGGCAGGGCTGGACGCGCAGTACCGCGCCCATTACCAGGCGTATTTCAACATCTTCAACCGCTGTGGTTTGCCCGTGATCGCGGTCAGGTCGGACGTGGGGATGATGGGCGGCAAGCTGGCCCACGAGTTCATGTACCTCACCCCCATCGGCGAGGACACCCTGCTGCTGTGCGACGGCTGCGCCTATGCGGCCAACCGCCAGAACGCCGCGTTCGTCAAGCCAAAAGCAGAGGTCGAAAAGGCTGAACCGATGAAGAAGATCGAGACGCCGGGCACGACCACCATCGAGTCGCTTGCCAAGTTCCTGAAAATCCCCAATGCCAAGACGGCAAAGGCCGTGTTCATGGTGGCGACGATCAGCGAAAAGGACCAGGACGTGCAAAAATTCGTGCTTGCGACCGTGCGCGGCGACATGGAGCTCAACGAAACCAAGCTGTCCAACGCGCTCAAGGCCAAAGCCCTGCGCCCCGCCCGCGAGGACGAAATCCGTGCGGTGGGCGCCGAACCCGGTTACGGCTCCGCCGTGGGCTTGAAGGGCGTCTTGGTGGCCATCGATGACGCAGTGGCTGGCTCGCCCAATTTGGTCGCAGGCGCCAACGAGCCTGGATACCACCTGCTCAACGTCAATTACGGCCGGGACTTTCAAGCCCAGGTGGTTGCGGATCTGGCTGCGGCGCAGGAGGGTGACGCTTGCCCCCAGTGCCAGAAGCCGATGCACACCTCGCGCGGCGTGGAAGTGGGCAACATCTTCAAGCTGGGCACGCGCTACAGCCAGGCCATGGGCGCCACGTTCCTGGACGAGAAGGGAGAGCGAAAGCCCGTGATCATGGGCTCGTACGGCATCGGCGTGGGCAGGCTGCTCGCGTGCGTGGCCGAGGCGCACCACGACGCCGACGGGTTGCGCTGGCCTCTGTCCATCGCCCCCTTTCAGATCCACCTGGTGAGCTTGTTCGTGGAAAGCCAGGACATCAGGCGCAAGTCGCTGGAGCTGTACCAGCAGCTGGTGCAGGAGGGCTTTGAAGTCCTGATTGACGACCGCGATGAACGACCCGGCGTCAAGTTCAAGGATGCGGACCTCATCGGCATCCCCTTGCGCCTGACGATGAGCGAGCGCTCCTTGAAGGAAGGCGGCGTCGAGTTCAAGCCAAGGCACGCGGCGGAGCGCAGCATCGTGCCGCTGGCGCAGGTGGTCGCGCGAATGAGGGCTGAAATCCAGGCGCTACAGGCGCAATTGGATGAACGGGTCGTGCAAATCCCGTACAAGGATTAGCGCATCTGCCTTGCACTTTTAATTTCCCCTCTCCCAAGGCTGGGAGAGGGTTGGGGTGAGGGTTGATCCAGGGGTTTGTCCTTGACACGCTTGACGACACGTGCTATAGTTACGCCTCATCTCAGACCGAAAGGACGGTGCATCTTCATGATTAAGCAAATTGAGGTCACCGCCGGTCTGTGGAACTTTTCACTGCCTAGCGCCTGCTAGGACCCTTCACGGCAAGGCAGTGCAAGCGCCCACAGCGGCATTGTTCTTGCGATCAGTCTATTCCAACCGTGAAAACCGGATGGAGGATCGAGTGCATCACGCTTGATCCAAGACCACAAACAAGCGTCAGCGAAGTGATTGCGCGTGTTCCAAAGACCTCTGCATAGGGGGTGAACATGTTAGACCTTCGTCCCGAATTGCTGCACCGTTTCGCCAAGGAACGGCACCAGCGGTTGCTGCAGGAAGCGCATCAGGAGCGGATGCTGCGCCTCCATCGGCCCTCCTCCTTCCATCGCTCCCTGGAGCGCCTGGCGCACCGCCTCGGCGGCTTGTTGTGCGCGGCGGGTGCGCGCTTGCAGAATCGCCAGGTGCTCTAATCGCGTTTGAAACGTGAGGAGGTCAACATGAACCCATTTGCTTGGATGATTGTCTTGGAGAGCGCCCTGGGAAGCCGGGGCGCTCTTCCCTTTTTCAATAATCTGCGCTGTGGGTCGCAAGTGTCGGTTGGCGTGTGTTGATACTGAAGACAGACTCTAGCTTTGCCACCTGCGGCCCAACGGCCCGACGTACTGCGACTGAGGTCGAATCAGGCGGTTGTTCGCCAACTGCTCCAGTACGTGCGCCGTCCATCCCCCCATGCGGCCTATGGCAAACACCGCGCTGAACAACGGCGATTCCAACCCAATCCCGTGGAGCACCAAGGCGGTGAAGAACTCCACGTTGGTCTGGAGGCTTCGGCCCGGCTTGTACTCCTCGAGCAGTCGAAGCGCCATTTGCTCGACCCCCAAGGCCAATTGATACAACGATCGGTCCCCGGCGCGATCGAACAGGCGCTGCGCCGCCTGAGCCAGCACGTCGGCTCGCGGATCGCGCACCTTGTAGACGCGATGCCCAAAGCCCATCAGGCGTTCGCCGGCTTCGAGCTTCTTGCGCAGATACGGTTCGGCGTTTTCCAGCGTGCCGATCTCAAACACCATGTCCAGGGCCGGGCCGGGCGCTCCGCCGTGCAGCGGTCCCTTCAAGGCGCCGATTGCGCCGGTGATGGCGGAGTACATGTCCGACAAGGTGGACGTGATCACGCGGGCGGCGAAGGTGGAGGCGTTGAGGCCGTGGTCGATGACGGTCACCCAGTAGGCGTTCAGCGCCTTCTCGAAGGCAGGATCGGGCTGCTTGCCGTGGATGAGGTAAAGGAATTGGCCCGCTTGGCTGAGTTCCGGCTTTGAATCCAAGGGCTCTTTTCCCTGCAGCATGCGCCAGTAATTGCCGACGATCATGGGCGCCTTGGCCGCCAGCTGCAGGGCGCGCAGGCGATTGGCCTCCAGCGAGTTGTCCTGCGCGTTCGGGTCCGTCACCGGCAAGGTGGACACCGCCATGCGCAGCGCGTCCATGGGCGGAAGCTTGGCCTGGGCCGCCTGCTGCAAGATGTAGCCAGTGACCGCCGGCAAGGCTCGCTCGCGGCGCAAAGCGCGTTGGAAAGCTTCAAGCTCTGCACGCGAGGGAAGCTGCCCTTGCCACAGCAAATACAGCGCTTGCTCGTAAGTGGCGTTGGGAGCCAGTTCCTCCAAAGGATACCCTGCGATGATCAACTCGCCTGCCTGCCCATCCACGTGGCTCAAGCGGGTTTGTGCGGCAACGGCGTTTTCCAAGCCGGCAACGGTCGTCATGGTTGCATGATAACAAAACAGCCCTGCTGTTCAAGGACCCTGAGCGCCTTGGCGGCGGAGAAGTTAGCTGTTACAGTCTCAGCCAACAAAACCGTTCGAAGGCGCATTCTCAAGGAGGTTTCATTGTCCTGCTTCTGCAACGAAAAGGAGCGCTCGCCCAAGCAGCTGTTCGCAGGCGTCCAAGCCAGGACCTTCTGGGCGGACAAGATGCTGATTGCCATGGTCGAGTTGGAAGCCAATGCCGTGGTTCCGGCGCACAGCCACCCCCACGAGCAGGCGGGCGTCGTGCTCGCAGGGGAGTTTGAAATGACGATCGCGCAGGAGACCAAGAAAATGAAGCCGGGCAATTCCTACTTGATTCCCGGCAACGTGGTGCATAGCGTTCGGGTCTTTGGCAAGCCGGTAAAGGTGATGGATATCTTTTCGCCCGTACGCGAGGAATACAAGTGAACTAACTCACCTTGTGCAGCGCGATGACGTCCTCACCGATCTTCTCGATGCGGCTGGGGCTCATCACGTCCTCGAAAAACCGCATCAGCTCGGGTTCGGTGTACCACATCTGATCCAGCCGGGGCGGGTTGATGAAGTCGTTGTCCAGAATGGCGCGCACCACGAAGCGACGGAGCCTGGATTTGCTCGGGATGAACGGCTCGCAAACCACCACGTTCTTGCCCAAAGCCAGCACCTGCTCAAGCAGCGTGCGGTGGTGGGGCATGATGTGGTGCAGCAGGTCGCACAGGACGTACGTGTCGGCGACGGGGTAGTGAGGCACATCCAGCACGTCCTGTCGATGCACCTGCAACCCTTTGGCTTGGGAGAACCTCAAAAAGCGCTCGTTGAGGTCGATGCCCCGATACGTCGCTTTGGGATGGAGGTACTGAGCCAGTAATCCCGTTCCGCAGGCGACATCCAGCACGCTGCCCGCGCCCGCCATCTCTGCGATCAGCCGAAAGCGCCGATCCAACGTCTTTCCATGGAGTTTTCGGATGGACCACTCGTACAGCCTCGGGGAAGCGTAAAGCACGTTGTGGATACTCCTCTAGGCCAAGTTCCCCGTCAGGATACGCTTACGCCTCCTTCTTCTCCAGCTTGAGTGAGGCCGAGTTGATGCAGTAGCGCGTGCCGGTGGGGTTTGGCCCGTCGGGAAAGGCGTGCCCGAGGTGCGCTTCGCAGGCGGCGCACATCACCTCCACGCGCCGCATGCCGTGGCTGGTGTCCTGCTCCATGCGCACGTTCTGCTTGGCGAGCGGGTCCCAGAAGCTGGGCCAACCGGAGCCTGAGTCGTACTTGGTTTCGGAGCTGAACAGCTCGTTGCCGCAGCAAACGCACGTGTAAGTGCCCTTATCCTTGGTCTTGTAGTATTGGCCTGTAAATGCGGGCTCGGTGCCCTTCTGACGCGTGATCTGGTATTGCTCCGGCGTGAGCGTGGCTTTCCACTCCTGCTCGGTCTTCTGGATTTTCTTCATAGGCGCGCGCCTCCTTGCGAACTTACAGACGCTGACATCCGCTTGGAGCTTACCTGCGTTTAGCCGGACTTCGGGGCGCAAAAAACGTGAGCCAGTAGATGACGGCAAGCAGCGTCGGCCAGGATTCGAGCATCCAATCCCAAGGCCGTTGCGCCCACCAAACGACGTAGCCCAGGAAGAACAACCCCAGGAACGAAGCGAAGTAATGGGCATACGCATCCAGGCTTGCAAAGCGATCCAAATGCATCGCCATCATGAACAGGATGGCAAGCGACACAAGCTGCACCCAGATGGGAAGCGCGCCAAAGGCCACTGACCACAGCGTCAGCACGGCCATCGGCAAGAGCAAGGCGACGTACAGCAGGCGGCGCAAGGTTGGATGCAAAGTCCGCTGCCGCCAGTATCTCCAGCGGACCACGGCGGTCAAAATGCACGCAAGGCCAAACACCAGCGCCAACCAAGCATCCCCACGCGGCCACAGCCCCGCAGCCAAAGGCCACTCAAACCAGACGCCGAGAAACCACAGACCGAGCACTGCCCAGCTGGCCACGTACAACCAGCGCCAACGGTCGGGGACGATATTCCATTCCTTCCAGCGGGGGCGCGCTGCTTCATGACGGTGATGGGCCAACAGCACGTAGCACAATCCCCCATACGCGACGGCGTTCAGGGCTTGCCCGATCGTCGGGAACCAATACCCAAACGCGCTCCACTCCCACAGCCAATAGTCGGACACGATGTTGGTCAGGAAGAACATGCCGATGACGGCGGCGAAGTAGTGCGCATAGCCATCGTGCCTCACGTAGCGATGGATCAGAATCGCCATGGCCATGGCCACGCCGAGCGCGGAAAACTCCGTCCAGGCCGCGCCCTCGATGGCGCCCCAGCGCATGATGAGGATCGCCGTCGGGAACAACAAGAACCCGTACAGCAGCCGCCTCAACCCAAGCGGCATGATTTCAAACTTCCAGTACCACCAGCGCACGATGCCCGTGAACACCAAGGAAGATCCCAGCACGGCGATGTACATCGTGTCGGATTTCCCCTGACCCCACCACGCCCAGAGCACGAGCAACGCCACCCCGGCAAGCGCCCATCCCGCCGCGATCGCCCAGCGCCACTGGTCCGATCTAATCTGGAACCCCTGAGATGCCATCAAAACCCCTCCTCTCATTTCCTGAAAGAGCAGTATAACACAGGTTGAGAAAGTTAGAACGATCCAGCGCGCGGCAGGTACGGTTCCTCCAAGTAGGCGCACTCTGCCTTTGACAGCTTGATCTTGAGCGCCTTGACGGCTTCCTCCAGGTGCGCCATCTTGGTCGCTCCGACGATGGGGGATGTGATGCCCGGCTGGTGCAGCACCCAGGCAAGCGCAATTTGTGCGGGAGCCACACCCTTTTTCTTTGCGACCTCCATCACGCGGTCTGCAATCTGGAAATCGGCCTTCTGGAAATAGCGCTTGTCGGCCAGCGGATCGCTGTTCGAGCGCACGGTCTTGCCCCCTCCTGTGCGCTTGCGGTTGCCCGCCAGAAAACCGCGCGCCATCGGGCTCCAGGGGATCACGCCGATGCCCTCCACGCGGCACAGCGGCAGCATCTCGCGCTCCTCCTCGCGCACGATCAGGTTGTAGTGGTTCTGCATCGAGACGAAGCGCGTCCAGCCGTGCACGTCGGCAAGGTACAGCGCTTTGGCGAACTGCCATGCATACATGCTCGAGGCCCCGACGTAAAGGACTTTGCCGCTTTTCACCAGATAGTGCAACGCCTCCAGAGTCTCCTCGATAGGCGTACCCTGATCCCAGCGATGGATCTGATACAGGTCCACGTACTCCGTGCCCAGCCGGCGAAGCGACGCTTCCAACGCTTCGACGATGTGCTTGCGCGACAAGCCTCCTTGGTTGGGCTTTTTTCCCATCGGGAAGAACACCTTGGTGGCAAGCACCACCTCGTCGCGCTTCGCGAAGTCCCAAAGGGCTTTTCCAACGATCTCCTCGCAGCGGCCGACCGAGTAGACGTCGGCCGTGTCAAAGAAGTTGATGCCAAGCTCAAGGGCTCGCGCAATGAAGGGACGACTCTCTTCCTCCTCCATCACCCAGTCATTCCAACTGGGCGAGCCGAACGTCATCGTGCCCAGGCACAAGCGCGAGACCTTTAAGCCCGATTTGCCAAGATGGACGTACTCCATGCTTCCTCCTATGCTTTTGCTCCTTGGTGCATCAGGAGTGTGTCACGATTATAGTCAAACGAAAAGTCATTCTTCCTGTTGGCCTG
>DATCIV010000224.1:0-2433 GCA_036507575.1 Candidatus Bipolaricaulota bacterium
CCGTGTATAGCGCGCTGTCCCAGCGCACCCCCTGGCCGGTGGGCAGGCTGCCCAGGGTCACGGTGCCCGTGGAGGGCATGAACTGCTTGGCGGGGTCCTCCGCGTTGATGCGGCACTCGATGGCGTGGCCCTCCAGGCGCAGCTGCCGTTGGACGTAGCCCAGGGGCTCTCCCGCGGCCAGGCGGATTTGCTCGCCGACCAGGTCGCGCCCCACCAGCATCTCGGAAACGGGGTGTTCTACCTGGATGCGCGCGTTGATCTCGATAAAGAAGAATCGATCGTCCTCCACCAGGAACTCCACCGTGCCCGCATTGGTATAGCCGATGCTCTGAGCCACCTTGACGGCCGCCTTGCGGATGTCGGCCTGCAGCTCCTGCGCAAGCTCGGGGGCCGGCGCCTCCTCGATCAACTTCTGGTAACGCCGCTGCACCGAGCAATCGCGGTCCCCCCAGTGGACCACGTGGCCGTGCTCGTCGGCCAGGATCTGCACCTCCACGTGGCGCGGACGCTGCAGCAGCTTCTCCACGTACAGGTCCCAGCGCCCGAAGGCCGCCTGCGATTCGCGCTGGGCGGCGTTGAATTTGGACGCGATCTCCTGCGGGTCGTTGATCACCCGCATGCCGCGGCCGCCCCCGCCCGCCGATGCCTTGAGCATCAGCGGATAGCCAAGCTCGGCCACGACCTCGCGCAGCTGCGCTTCGCTTTCGATCAGCTCGGAACCGGGCACAACCGGCACCCCGGCGGCCTTGGCCGCACGCTTGGCCGCCAGCTTGTCGCCCGTGGCCGCCATGACGGGAGCCGACGGCCCGATGAACTTGAGGCCCGTCTCCTCGCACACCTCGACAAAGTGCGCGTTCTCCGCCAGGAACCCGTAGCCGGGGTGGAGCGCGTCGGCGCCCGTCACCTCGGCCACGCTCATGATCTGCGCAACGTTCAGGTAGCTTTGCGCGGCGGGCGCCGGCCCGATGCAGTAGGACTCATCCGCCAGGCGCGCGTGCAGCGCCCCGCGATCGGCCTGCGAAAACACGGCCACGGTTTGTATCCCCAGGTGATGACAGGCGTCGATGACGCGCAACGCAATCTCACCGCGGTTGGCGATCAGGACTTTCTTGAACATCAGACGGGAGCGAGCGCGATCAAGGGCTGGCCGTACTCGACGATCTTGCCCTCTTCCACGAGCACCTGGCGCACGATGCCGGCGATATCGGCTTTGATCTCGTTCATGACCTTCATGGCCTCCACAATGCACAGCGTGTCGCCCGCCTTGACCTGCCGGCCCACCTCCACGTAGACCTGCTCTCCCGGTGAGGAACGGCGGTAGAAGGTGCCCACCAGCGGCGAGGTGATCAGGTGCCCTGCGGGGGTAGCCGCCTTGTCGGACTCGGGCGCCGCGGTCGCAGGAGGCGATGGTTGCGCAGCCGGCGGGTAAAGCGGCACAAGCGAGGGTGTGACGGCCTGCCCGCTGTTGTGAGCGCGTTTGAGCACCAGCCTGGATCCTTCCCGCTGCAGGCTCAACTCGCTCAGCGAGGAAGTCTCAAACAGCTGGATCAGCGCCCGGATTTCCTCCACCTTCATCGCCGGTGTCCTCCTTGCCAAACCACCTCAGGTAAAGATAACCGCTGCAAGCGTCCATTTGCAAGGGGTTTTCTGTCAGTCTATAATTCTCAAGTGGTGCTCCCTTTATGGATATAGGTTGGGGAATCGTCTTACTCCTCATACTCATCGGCTCTTCGGCGGTGCTGTCGACGACGGAGATCGCCGTCGCGTCGATGGAGAAGATCAGGCTGAGCGTGCTCATTCGCAGCCACCCGCGCAAAGCGCGCGCGCTCCAGGTGCTGATGGATGACCCCAACAGCCTGATCACGACCGTCGCCATCGTCAACAACTTCGCCAACATCCTGGCCAGCTCCATCGCCACCATCCTGGCCATCCAGCTGCTGGGCGCCTTGAGCGCCACCGAGGCAGGCCTGATCGCCACCGTGCTGATGACGGTGTTCCTGCTGATCTTCGGGGAGATCACCCCAAAGAACTTCGGCAAGAACAACCCCGAATTCCTGACCTTGCTGCTCATTGGCCCGCTGGTGGCGCTGCGAAACGCGCTGGGGCCGCTGTCTTTCCTGTTCAAAAGCGCGTCCGACGCCCTGCTGTTCCTGCTGCCGAAGAACCTGCGGGAGCGGGAATCGGTGACGGTCAGCGAGGACCACATCACCATGCTGCTGGAGCTTGGCCAGGGAAAAGGCCTCATCGAAGAGGAAGAGGTGGACATGATCCGCCGCATCTTCGCCTTCGACGACCTGGCGGCCAGGCAGGTGATGGTTTCGCGCGTGGACGTGGTCTCCATCGAGGCCGCCACCTCCTTCGAGCAGGCGCGCCAGATCGCCATCGCCGAAGAGCACTCGCGCTACCCCGTCTACGAGGAAAAACCCGACAACG
>DATCIV010000225.1:0-4175 GCA_036507575.1 Candidatus Bipolaricaulota bacterium
AAGAGCTAAGCGTTTTTATGCGGTATGCTGAATGCCCTGAGTTGAGGAAACGGTATCGTCTCTATCCGCTAATTGAAAATTTGTAGGGGCGTACGGCCGTGCGCCCCTACAAATTGCTTCTAACTCCTTTTTCTTAACCAAATCGGACGTAGAACTGCGGGCCCGCCTCCCCAAGCCCTTGGGCAACGCCCACCGACAAGGTGGGACCGCCGAAGTAGCTCAAGTTCATGCTTAGGCTCAACTCGGCGCCGAAGCCAAAGCGCGCGCCGCTCAGGCTCAAGGTCTCACCAGCCACGCCGGCGTCCACGAACAAACTGCCGCTCAGATCATCGAAGAACACGGGCCACAGGCCGATGCCCTTTTCAATGGGAAACAGGAAGTAATCAAATTCCAGGCTCGTCACCGCCGCCAGTTTCCCCGCCTGAAAGCTGGGCTCGAAACCGCGCACGGCGAACTGCCCCTCGCTGCCGCCGATGCGGAAACCGCGCTCGGCTTCAGCGGCGTCGCTCCAGCCGCCCACAAAGCGCAGGTTGAGGCCGTTTTGCACCTCGACCGGCAGGCGCAGGTTTTCGCCCCACGAGGTCACGACCTTGTGCACCAACTCCTTGTCCTCAACCTGGACCGCCATTGCCGAGATCGACACGTTGAACTGGTCCTGGAACAGGTCAAAACCGCGGAACGAACCCAGCGATCCACCCGCCGAATACGTCTCGGCCAGCTGGCCATAGTCGCTGCGCTGGTAGCCCGCAAACGCGTTGATGTTGAGCCAGTTGCTCGACACCAGCGGATACCCGGCGTTCGCGCCGGCGTAGTATCCCGGCGCGCTCATGCCGCCGAACAATGCCCAGGTGGGCAGCATGTGGGTGTTGCTGTAGGAGAAGTCGAAGAAGGGCTGGCCCGAGGTGAGGTCCCAGCCGCCGCTCAAGGAGTAGTTCTGGTCGAAGAAGGCATCCGTTCCAAACGTCGCAGCGCCCACCTGAGACTCACTCAGCACGGGAATCCAGAGCTTGGGCAGCAGAGACGGCATCGGATCGTAGGGATGGATCTCGTAGTCGGTTGTGGGGAACCCTTCCCAGGCAGGGATCGTTTCCGAGTCGAAGCTGGCCGCATGCCAGCGGGAGGGGTTGAACTCCATGATGTGAACATCATAACCCTGCGAGCTGTAGCCGGTGAACGCGATCTGCCCGCCGTCCGGGGACACGTCAGGGGCCAGGGCGCCGGTCAGCACGTTCGTCACCTGCGAGAACTGCCCGTCGGAGACGTGATACGCATACAGGTCGTACACCCCGCTGTAGTCGGAGGAGAAGAGCACGTACTCGCCGTCGTGCGACCAGGTGGGTTGGATGTCCGAAGCCTTGTTTTGCGTGATGGGTTTTAGTTCTCCGCCCGAGGCCGGCATGGTGTAGACGTCCAAAAAACCGCCGCGGCGGAAGACGGCCATGGCCAGCGTTTGGTCGTCGGGCGACAGGGAGATGCTCTCGATCGTCACGTCCCCCGGGAACTCCTGAATGGTCGTGATCTCCCCGTTGCTCAAGTCGTAGCGCATCAGCGAGGGGGTTTGCTCCCCCCAGTTGTAGCGCGCGTAGATCACGGCGCTTCCATCCGAGGTCATGGCAATCGAGAACGGGCGCTGGCCCTCGGTCAGGCGCGTCACCTTTCCGCTGTCCAGGTCGTAACGATAGAGGTCGTTGCGGTAGTAGTAGTTCTGGTACACATCGCCCCGCACGAACACGAAGAAATCCCCTTGGGGCGAGAAGGCCACGTTGCCCGCGGCGCTCAACACGGGCTCGTCGCCCGTGCCGTCCGGATGCACGCGGCGCTGCCCGCCCGCGCGCTGCGGATCGCCGTGTCCGTAGTAGACCCATTGCCCGTCCGCGGACCAGCGCGGGTTGTTGTTGTTGTAGGTCAGGCTGCTCAATCTGCGGCTTGCCGTGATGCCCTGCGCCTGGATGGTCTCGATCTGCTCTTCAAACTGGCTGGCCACCCACACTTTGAACTCGTCCCATAGCTGCGGGCCGGTCTTGCCGGTCACGCGCTTGTAGACGGCGTCGAAATCGCCGTTGAGGCCCAGGATGCTGCCAAACGCCCACCAGGGGTCGTTGACCATGTCCAGCTTGAGCTTCTGGTACGTGTCCTTCCCGTAGGTGTCCTCCAAGTACTTGAGGAACACCGGTCCCAGATCGTGGGAGATGCTGCCCGGCCTGGGCCATTGGTCGCGGTTGTAGTAGAAGCTGGCTTCCTGCATATCCGGAAAATTGTTCTCAAGCAACATCGCGCGCAACATCATCATCACGCGCGGCTCGTTGGTGCGGGAAGCGCCGACGTGCTCGTACACGCCGTAGTCGGCGATGCCCTCGACCAGCAGGGTGGGTTCGCCCGTGCCGGGCTGGACGATGCGGCCGAAGATGCTTCGCAGCGTGCGGGACAGGCCGTCGGCCACGTAGTCCAGGTCGGCAATGTGGCCGTACTCGTGAAAGGTGACCAGCTCCTCCCAGGAATTCATGTCCGAGTGGGCAAACCCGCTTGCGGCGGTGGCGTAGGCGGTGAAGTTGACGAACTCGTTATTCGGCACCAGGTTGGCAAACCCATTGGGGCCGTCCTGAAAGTCCACCACGATGGCTTCGACCTTGCCGTCCGGGGCGTAGCCGAGCTTCTCTTTCCAGTATTCCCAAGCCACTTCCGCAGCTTGAGCCGTCAACTGCGCAGCGCCCTCCAGGCCCTCATGGAACGTGATGCTAAAGTGGGGGGTTTCGATGGTCTGCCAGTTCAAATTGGGGTCCAGGAACTGGGCAGCCGCCATCGTGCTTGCGCCGAAAGTGAGTGCCATCAACACGAGAAAAACGCGTCTCAACAAAACGTCCTCCTTTGGTAAACCGCTGCGTTGAATCCGATGTGCACCATGCTAACCCAATCCGGGCAGGCTCTGACCGCGCAGCCTTGGCCGGGCATGTTCAGCCGAACAGCGGCGCCATCTTCCCGTCCGCGTTGAAGAACAGGTCGAAGCGCACCTCGAAGTCAAAGCCGCTGAGCGAGAAAACCAAACCCAAGCCCCAGCCCAGTCGGCTTTGCGCATCCACCGTGTTGGGATCGGCGTCCAGCGGCGTGGGATTGGGCTGCACGTAGAGCATCTCGCCAAATGCGGAAGCCTCCACGTTCAGGGCTGTGTCCGGCAAGGTCGGCGCATAGTACGGTGAATCCCCAAAAAGCTGACTCAACGGGATCGGCACCGACAGCAGCAGCGCGCGCCGCTCCGGCCGAATGCGCCAGAAGCTGTGGCCCTTCAAGGGTTCATCGTAGCTGCCCATGCCCTGGGTGAACTCAAAACCCGGCAGTTGCGCCTCGTTGCTGGAGGTTCCCGCTGAGAAGTTCAGGCGAAAATCACCCCAACGGGCCTTGACGCGATGGCTCATGGATTCGAATTTACGCCCGTCGGTCAGGAAGCCGATGGTGGTGTCGCCGCTGTAGCTCAGGGAGGAATCAAAGGCGCCCGTCAGCCTGTAGCTGCTGGTGCTGTGAAAATAACCCACTTGGGGCCCCACACCTTCCTCTTGAGTAGGCCACAGCTGCGCAAAGCGCAAGGCGCTGTGGCTGTTCTCCATCTCGGATTCAAGGCTATAGCCCACCTCGCCCTCGCGGCCCAACACGGCCGCCTCCGGCCAGTCGTGCCATTCCAATGAAAAATCTCGCCAGCCCAGACCGGCCCGGTAGCGCCACGCCCCGCTGTCCAGACCGTAGCCCACCGCTGCGAAAGGCTCAAACCCGTATAGCGTGTAACTCCCCTGCAAGCCCAGCAGTTGGCCATCCACGCCGTTTTGCTCAAACACGGGATCGAGCGTATAGCTCAACCCCGCATCTTGCTCATACACCCCTTCACCCTGCGCCAAAGCTGGTAAAGCGGCCAGTAGCAGGATCAATCCACCCAGCACGACGGACCACCCTCGACGCGGCGGCGCCACCCGACCGAACCCTCTCATTCGCATTCCTCCTCATAGATTCAAGGTGGGGTGCAGTGTACTCGGACCCGGTTTTCAAGTGCAACATCGCCCCGCAAGCAAGCACGTTTCGAACGATGATGGCGCTTGCTGACGAAAGCGCGCAGCCCCTATAATGAACCCATGACCGTTCGACTGCGCCTGTTCAGCAGCATGAGAAACGCCGTCGGCCAGGCCGACATC